>CALGIY010000377.1 GCA_937914965.1 uncultured Thermoanaerobacteraceae bacterium
CGAAGGCCTTATTAGCCTCTGCCATTTTGTGAGTATCTTCTCTCTTTTTCACAGTTGCTCCAGTGTTGTTAGCGGCATCTAATATCTCTGCAGCCAACTTCTCCTGCATATTCTTACCGGATCTTGCCCTGGCATATGATGTCAGCCACCTAATGGCAAGTGTCAGACGGCGTTCTGGACGTACCTCTATAGGTACTTGGTAATTAGCGCCTCCAACTCGCCTTGCCTTAACCTCCAGCACTGGCATAACATTTTTCATAGCCTGTTCGAAGACTTCCATGGGGTCCTTTTTTGTCTTCTCTTGTATCATGTCAAAAGCCCCATAACATATTTCTTCTGCCCGACTCTTCTTGCCGTCCCACATAATCTGGTTCACCAGTCTTGCAAATACCTGACTGTCGTAAACCGGGTCCGGTAGTAACTCGATCTTACCAACATTTCCTCGGCGTGGCACTTGGATAACCTCCCTTCCAAGTTCTTAAGCTTTTGTAGCAGTCCTTTGTTTCTTAGCTCCATATTTGGAACGACCGTGACCTCTCGCCTGGACACCAGCAGTATCCAAAGATCCCCTAACGATATGATAGCGCACACCAGGTATGTCTTTTACACGGCCACCCCGAACAAGGACCACAGAGTGTTCCTGCAGGTTATGACCAATACCAGGTATGTAGGCGGTAACCTCGATTCCGTTGGTCAGTCGTACCCTGGCCACTTTCCGCAAAGCAGAGTTAGGCTTCTTAGGGGTTGTTGTATAAACCCTGGTGCAGACACCCCTCTTCTGTGGACAACTCTTCAAAGCTGGAGCATCTGATTTTTTGGTCGATACCTTGCGACCCTTACGAATCAATTGATTAAGCGTTGGCACATCTACCACATCCTTTTCCTGGTATTCATAACCATCCAGGGCCGGGGCATTGGCCCCGGTCCTACTTTTTTATTCGAGAACTGCAGCCAATGCAGCTCCGACCTTGATACCGCAAGCATTTCCGAGCTCTTGCATCGAATCTACGAATACAACCTCAATGCCTTTTTCCTCGCAGATATGTAGCAAAGGTGATGTAACGCGATCTTCTGCATCTCTTGCTATATAAACAACTTTTACTTGCCCTTTCTCTAGAGCCTTTTGTGTCTGCTTGGCGCCCACTGTCTTCCTGCTTGCGCTGTTCAACCTTTGCATTCTCCTTCTCCTCCTAGAAAAGTCGAGACAGATCATGCAAAAACCACAAAGTTGATTTTAACATCCCGATGAGGATACTGTCAACATTTTTATCAATTATTCTTTCCCTGCATCCGCAATGGTATCTTTTTCACCAACTGGGCTGTCTGCCATCTCGCCCTCTGGTTGCTCTAGTTTCTTTTGACTGCAAACCTTAACATTCCGGTAACGGGATATACCGGTCCCAGCAGGGATCAACTGTCCGATAATAACATTTTCCTTAAGACCCAGCAACGGGTCTACTTTCCCCTTGATCGCTGCCTCTGTGAGCACCCGGGTCGTCTCCTGGAAAGATGCTGCCGAGAGGAATGAATCGGTGGCCAGAGAGGCTTTGGTGATTCCGAGAATCACTTGCTTCGATGTGGCCGGGTCTCCCCCTTCACCATTAATCTTGGCGTTTTCATCATCCAATATAAAGGAATCGATCAGCCCTCCAGGGAGCAGTTCTGTATCCCCCGGGTCATCTATCTTCACCTTGCGCAGGATCTGGCGAACCATCATTTCAATGTGCTTGTCATTGATATCTACACCCTGCATCCGGTAAACCCGCTGCACCTCGCGCAGCAGGTAATCCTGAACAGCATGCACTCCTTTGATCTGCAAGAGTTCGTGGGGGTTGATGGAGCCTTCTGTTATCTCCTGGCCAGCTTCCACATAATCCCCATCCTGCACCCGAAGCCTCGACCCAAAGGGTATCTGGTAGGTGTGCTTTTCACCATTCTCCCCGAGGAGTTCGGCCTCTCGTTTTCCTTTGACTTCCTGGATCTTGACAACCCCGCTGCACTCAGCAATGGTTGCCTGGCCTTTAGGCTTACGAACTTCAAATAGCTCCTCGACTCTGGGAAGACCCTGGGTGATATCTTCTCCGGCTACACCTCCAGTGTGGAAGGTGCGCATGGTGAGCTGTGTCCCCGGTTCACCAATGGACTGGGCAGCCATAATACCCACAGCTTCACCGATTTCCACTAGAGAGCCTGTGGCCAAATTCCGCCCATAACACTTACGGCAAGTGCCGTAGCGAGTCTTGCAGGTGAGTCCAGACCGGATCTCCACCTTTTTAATCCCAGCCGCAATGATACGCTCAGCATCCTCTTCAGCAATCTCAGTATTCGCAGGGACAAGCACCTCTCCTGTTTCTGGATGGATAATATTACCCAAGGCAAACCTGCCAATGATCCGCTCTCTCAGAGGCTCGATTACATCGTCACCATCAGTAATCGCCTCTACAACAAATCCGGTTTTTGTTCCGCAGTCATCTTCCCGAACAATAACATCCTGGGCCACATCCACCAACCGTCTGGTAAGATAACCCGAGTCTGCAGTCCGGAGAGCTGTATCAGCCAATCCCTTCCTGGCACCGTGTGTGGAAATAAAATACTCCAAGACGGTGAGTCCCTCCCGGAAGTTTGCTTTGATCGGGAGATCGATAATTTCACCCGAAGGGTCGGCCATCAAACCGCGCATCCCGGCCAACTGCCTGATCTGCTGGATGCTGCCACGGGCCCCGGAAATAGCCATCATGTAGATGGGGTTGAGGTGATCCAGGTTAGCGAGCAGGGCATCGGTCACATCGTCCGTTGCCTTCTTCCAAATCCCGGTCACTCTCTCATAGCGCTCATCCTCAGTAATGAGCCCCCTGCTGTACTGCTGCTCCACCTTTTCAACTTCGCCTTCAGCCTTGGCGATAATCACTGGCTTCTCCGTGGGAATGGTAACATCGGTCACCCCTACTGTAATCCCCGCTTTGGTAGCAAATTTAAAACCGAGACTCTTGATACCATCCAGCATCTCACCTGTTGCAGTGTAGCCTTTAAGGCGGTAACAGTCGCTGATAATCTCAGCGACCTTCTTTTTATCTACTACTTCATTATAATAACCCATTCCCGGTGGAATAACCTGGTTGAAGATCAACCTGCCCACAGTGGTTTCAAAAAGCTTCCCATCACGGCGCACTTTGATCTTCGCATGTAGGTTAATAACCTTACTCTCATAGGCAAAAACTGCCTCATCGATATCCCGGAAATACTTGCCCTCACCATCGACTCCATCTTCGACCAGGGTCAGGTAGTAGCATCCCAGGACCATATCCTGGGTAGGTGCTGCCACCGGGCGACCATCCTTGGGGTTGAGGAGGTTATGCGCCGAAAGCATGAGAACATTCGCCTCCGCCTGAGCTTCCGCTGAAAGAGGCACATGAACTGCCATCTGGTCACCATCAAAGTCGGCGTTGTAACCTGTGCAGACCAGAGGGTGAATCTGGATGGCTCGCCCCTCTACCAGAATCGGCTCAAAAGCCTGAATACCCAACCTGTGCAGAGTCGGAGCACGGTTTAAGAGCACCGGGTGCTGCTTGATGACATCCTCTAAAACATCCCAGACCTCCGGGCGCGCCCGCTCCACCATGCGCTTAGCGCTCTTGATGTTATGAGCGAAACCCCTTTCTACCAGGCACTTCATTACAAAGGGCTTGAAGAGCTCCAATGCCATCTCTTTAGGAAGTCCGCACTGGTGCAGCTTCAGGTTAGGGCCAACAACAATTACTGAACGCCCTGAGTAATCCACCCGCTTACCCAGCAGGTTCTGGCGAAAACGGCCCTGTTTACCTTTGAGCATATCGCTCAAGGACTTAAGCGGCCTGTTGCCAGGACCAGTCACCGGGCGACCGCGCCTACCGTTATCGATCAAAGCATCGACAGCTTCCTGCAGCATGCGCTTCTCATTCCTGACAATAATGCCCGGTGCTCCTAAGTCCAGTAAACGCTTTAGTCTGTTGTTGCGGTTGATCACCCGGCGGTAGAGATCGTTTAAATCAGATGTGGCAAATCTTCCACCATCCAACTGCACCATAGGCCGAAGTTCAGGCGGAATCACAGGAATTACATCCAGGATCATCCACTCTGGTCTGTCCCCGCACTTCCGAAAGGCCTCCGCAACCTCCAAGCGCCGGGTAGCCCGCAACCTACGCTGACCTGTTGTCTCCCGCAGTTCCACCCGCAGTTCCCCGCTCAATTCTTCTAGATCAATTTCGGTCAGCAGCTCTCTAACTGCTTCTGCGCCCATCCCAGCCCGAAATTGACTGCCATACTGTTCTTTTAGCTCCCGGTACTCGGATTCGTTAAGCAGCTGCTTTTTGTTCAAATCCGGTACATCCCCCGGGTCAAGTACAATGTAGGAAACAAAGTAGAGAACTTTCTCCAGGGTACGTGGAGACATATCCAGAATCAATCCCATACGGCTGGGAATTCCTTTAAAATACCATATGTGAGATACAGGGGCTGCAAGTTCGATATGACCCATTCTTTCTCTGCGGACAGAGGCTTTGGTAACCTCTACCCCGCACCTGTCACATACAACACCTTTATAACGAATCTTCTTGTATT
>CALGIY010000378.1 GCA_937914965.1 uncultured Thermoanaerobacteraceae bacterium
ATCCACCGTTCTGCACCTGTCTTTTGCCATCGACCAGCACCAGAACACGGGAGGCCCCAAGATTGCGGATATCCGGGCAGGCAATGCCGCCACCGCCGTTAGTCGTACTGTTGTAGCTCCCGCCACTGCCCATAGAAGGCAGACGCTGGAGATAGTCGGACAGGGTTGTGGCGGACGTGCGCTGAATATCTTTGGCAGTAATAATCTGCACAGGGTTGGCATTGGAGTTATTGGAAGAACGCAACATGGAGCCCGTAACAACCACGTTTTCAGGAGATGTGCTGCGGGTTTCCTGCTTATCTGCAACATGAAGCAGCGTTTTTTTCTCAGCTTTTTTGGAGGAGGCCGTGCTGTATTTTGCAGATATCTTGTTTGGACTCTGTGCATCGTCTGCGTATGCCACGCCACTTTGCAAGGGCGCGGCAATAACAAACAGACTGAGGCTGGAGGCTGAGTGGAGCAGGATATGCCTCAGGGTTTTGGAGCGCATGGTCGGAACATCTCCTGGGCAAGGGAGGTGAGGGTGTGCTGTTGGCCCCGGTCGCTCTGGTGGAAGAAGAGGGCCGGCCCCCGCCCTGCCCACCATGCGGGCAGATCAGATAGATCGATGATCTCAGGTTCAAGGCGGGTGGGGATGGGTGAGCCGCTCTGCTGCAGCGCTTCACGTACCTTGGTCTCGAGGCGGGCGATACGGGCCTGGCCCTTCTCCTTGGCATCGGGGATGGAGTGGCGGCTCTGGACCAGGGTGATGGAGGTTGCCCCTATTTCGGTGGCCTGGCGGACCAGCTCGTCCTCCTTGCGCCCCTTGAGCAGGCACTGCATCAGGCACAGGGGGGCGAAGGGGCCGTTGTAGGCGGGCAGCATCTCCGACTGTACCGCCTCGGTGATGGGTGCCGATACAGTGACCAGGGTGCACTGATCCTTTGAAACAGAGGTGATGGTCATCACGAGGGTGGCGCCGGTGCTGCTACGGGCGACGATCTGCTGCCCGGCCTTCAGGCGCAACACCCGTGTGAGGTATCTGCTCTCCTTGCCGGTGAGCGTCAGCTCCCCCTCTCCGGTGTAGGAGGGGGGAAGGATGAACTGCCTCACTCCCCGGTCCGGATGAACTGGACAGCCCGCTTGAGCTGTGCGTCGAAGGTGGCATCGGCGTTCAATGATTTCATTTTTTCTCCCCAAAGGAATTGCATCTATCCATTCGCTAGTTAAGATCCGATGTGTCGAGTATTGGGGGTAGTTTTGCGGGATGTAAATATTCTTGCTTAGAGCTCTATCGCTATTCAAAAACTTTCTTGATGTTTCGGCATTGTTTAGCTCTAGCTCAAAATTGGTCTCTGTAGCAATCCGCTCTGCATTATACTCGGAAATAACACCTGTTGGCAGATTAAAAAGCCACCCGTAGATTCCCATGAACGTAGTGTAAACCTTGAGATCCCAGTAGATCTGATTTCTAATGTTTGCATGTTGAATTTTGACGGCGACAGGTTCCCCAGATTTAAGAGTAGCTTTGTAAA
>CALGIY010000379.1 GCA_937914965.1 uncultured Thermoanaerobacteraceae bacterium
AAAAATCTTTGAATAAAGGTGTCCTGTGGTGAAAAAAGCAGGATACAGTTACTGGGATCTCCATCCCGGCCAGCCCTGCCGGCCTCCTGGTAATAGGCTTCCATATTTTTCGGCATGTTGTAATGGATGACATAGCGGACATTCGACTTGTCAATTCCCATTCCAAAGGCATTGGTCGCTACTATGATTTTGAGGTCGTCGTATAAAAACTTTTCCTGATTCTCTGTGCGTTCCTGATCACTTAACCCCGCATGATATCTACCTGCCGCATATCCTTTTTTGACCAGTATTTCGTAGAGGTTATCGACTTCTTTCCTTGTCGCGGCGTAAATAATGCCTGCTTGCTCTTGATGGTCTAGAAGGTAGTTCAGTAAATAGTCCCGTTTGTTTTCACCACGGATCACTGAAAAGGAGAGGTTTTCCCGGTTGAATCCTGTAATGAAAACCTGGGGTTCTTTCCAACGCAAAAGATCAATAATATCTTGGGTAACTTCTGGTGTGGCGGTTGCTGTAAAGGCTGTGACAACCGGCCTGACAGGTAATGTTTGCAAAAAAGGCACGATGCCTAGATAGCTTGGACGAAAGTCATGGCCCCACTGGGATAAACAGTGGGCTTCATCGATAGCTACTAGTGAAATTGAAAGAGTTGCCAGTTGTGTTGAGAACTGCCCAGCTGCCAAGCGTTCTGGGGCGATATAAAGCAGTTTGTACTTCCCCTGCCGGGTTTCCTGGAAGCGTTTCTGTGCCTCAGCATATTTTAAGGAACTGTTGATAAATGTTGCAGGTATCCCCAGGTCTTGTAGTGTATCCACCTGGTCTTTCATGAGAGAAATTAAAGGGGAGATTACGATTGTAGTACCTTCCAGCAGTAATGCTGGAATCTGGTAGCAGATCGATTTTCCCCCACCTGTGGGCATAATTCCGATGGTATCCTGCCCCTGCAAAATGCTTGATATCACCTTTTCCTGCCCTACCCTGAAAGAGTGATATCCGAATTTTTTTTTCAGGATAAGTTCTGCGTCTTTGAGCATGGAATCATTTGTGGCTGTAATCATTAAAATTTCACCCTTTACTTATCGAACCATTAATTCGAGTAATTCGAGTTTTTCAAACCCGTATCCTCTTTCCAGTATACGCTAGCTGCAGTTGTCTTTCCTGCTTGCCGCGACTTTTTACCGGGAAAAGACCCAGGAACCTGCAAAAACAAAAAATAATGATAAAATAGATATAATCAACATATATATCATCGCGATTTAATTCAATGAGAAAAATATATGTCGAATGCAGGAGATTTTATTGCCGGAAGAAAACCGGGGGCAGGTGCCTACCGGGAGATAAAAATTGAAAGGGGTAAGATAGAATGGCAAAACATATTGCGTTCGCCGGTAAAGGGGGAACCGGGAAGACTACCATCGCTGCCCTCATCATCAAGTATTTGGTTGCCAATAAAAAGGGAACAGTTCTGGCCGTTGATGCTGATCCTAATGCCACCTTATATGAGGCACTGGGCATTGAGGCGACACATACTCTCTCTGACATTGTGGAAGAGGCCAAAGAGAAAAAAGGGCTCGATGATTCTACCAAGAAAGATTATATTGAAAACAAGTTCATCGAAGATGCGCTGGTCAAATCCACGGGCTATGACCTGTTTGTGATGGGTGCTCCGCGGCAGTCTGGCTGTTACTGCTTTCCCACCACCGTTTTAAAAAACTGCATCATTAACCTGGAGAACAACTACGATTATATGATCATCGATAATGAAGCTGGAATGGAGCATATCAGCAGGGGAACTATCCAGGATGTGGATACCTTGCTGGTCGTCTCTGATGGTTCGATCAAGGGAGTGCGCGCCGCCGGCAGAATTTTTGAGCTGACCAAAAGCTTGTCTTTCGATGTCGGGGAAGCGTACCTGATCGTGACCAAGATCGATGACCCCGCTCCTCTTCAGGATGAAATAGATGCTGCGGGATTGAAGCTGCTCGGAGTTATTCCCTACGACACTTTGCTGACCGAATACGACCTCCATGGAAAACCGCTGTTGGACCTTCCTGATGACAGCCCAGCAGTCAAGGCGACCAGAGAGATCTGTGAAAAAATTCTGTAAACAACAGTAGAAGGCGAATCCTGTTCACACCCGGATTCGCCATATTCTCTGTTTTATTTTGACACTGTCGGGATATTTGGTTGTGGAACAGTTATTGATAGAATCGGAATCAGGGAATGGAGTGCTGTTCGTTGAAACTAATGGAGCTGTCTTCCCATGATTATCTGGTGATCAACGCCGGGACACTTTTTACAGGTGCTGACCTGAAGGTAAAAAAAAGTGTAAGGATACATATTTGGGATGGGAAGGTGCAGTTTATTGAAGAAAAACCCTTCTCCTATTATGAAAGGATTCAGCAGACAGGGAAGAAGAAGTGTCAGGTGATCGGTGGCGATCACCTGACAGTTATTCCAGGATTGATCGACTGTCATGTTCATCTGGCCTTGGATGGTGAGGAGAAGTCTTTGCATTTCAAGGACAGGCTTAAGGATAAAATGGCCTCTAACCTTACCCACGGCATTGCAGCGGTTAGGGATGGTGGAGACAAAGACGGTATTGGGCTTGCTTGCCGGGACCTGGTTAATCAGATGGAGTTAAAGGGCCCGGTGATCATGGCTTCGGGGAAGGCCCTACACAAAAATGGTGCATACGGTTCATTCCTGGGCCCCGGAGTCGCTCCTGGGGAACTGTCAAAAGTATTAAAAAGGTGCATCAAAGATGGTATCAATCAGGTTAAGGTAATAGTTTCCGGGATCGTTAGCTTCAAAGAATACCGCAAAGTAGGCAAGATCCAGTTCGATTTAGAGGAACTGGAGTACATTGTGAGGGCGGCGGGGGAACAGGGGCTCAAAGTGATGGCTCATGCCAGTTCTGATGAAGCTGTTCAGTTATGTATTCGCGCTGGGGTTCACTCGATAGAACACGGCTATTTCATCAGTGAAGAATCTCTACAGAAGATGGCGGAGCGGGAGATTGCCTGGGTTCCCACGGTTGTTCCGGTTGCGGTACAGAACAAAAGAAAGTTGGATAGATCTACAGCTGATGCAGATGTAATCGAGCGCACCTACCGGCGCCAGCTGCGGAT
>CALGIY010000380.1 GCA_937914965.1 uncultured Thermoanaerobacteraceae bacterium
CACCAGGACAATCAAAATAATGTTCTTCGTCCTCATTTGCATTCTCATCAAGCCTCCTTTGGTGATGCGGAAACAACTTGCAGATCTTCCAACTCACGTTTATTGTGTACTGTCAGGAGGTTGAAAAGAACGACCGTGAGCAATCCCTCACTAATGGCCAGCGGGATCTGGGTCACCGCGAAAATACCCATGAACTTCGTCAGTGACGCTGCAAAACCGCCAGCTTGTGCGGGGAAGGCAATCGCCAGCTGGAATGAGGTGGTAACATAGGTCAGTAGATTTCCCAGCGCTGCTGCCAGGAAAACCCCCAGCCATGTAGGAGCCTTCATTTTCTGGCAAAGCTTATAGACAAGATAGGCAACAATGGGACCTACAACCGCCATAGAAAATGTATTGGCACCTAAAGTGCTGATGCCCCCATGGGCTAGAAGCAGTGCCTGGAACAACAGCACTATGCACCCCAGCACACTCATCGCAGTTGGTCCAAAGAGAATTGCCCCTAATCCAACCCCGGTCGGGTGAGAGCAGCTGCCGGTCACAGAAGGGATCTTCAATGCGGACAGCACAAAGGCAAAAGCCGCCACAACTCCCAGCAGCATCTTCACATCCGGATTTTTTTCAACTGTTTTACTGATGGACTTAAGTCCCACTACGAGGAAGGGGATGACCAACACACCCCAGAAAACACACCATTTCAGCGGAAGAAAACCCTCCATAATATGCATGGCATGGGCAGGGATGGTAGAGTTCATCAGAACAAATAACACACCCAGTGTCAACAATAACTTCTTATTTTGCTTGGGCATCTTTTTCCAAGCAAGAAACATGGAAATTCACTCCTTACTTTTCATGATCCTTATTACCTCTAGAAAACAAAAAACTCAGTCCTACGGACTGAGGTAAAAAAACATAAAGCCACCTCCCTATCCACGTAGGGTTTAGTAGTACGCTGGGACAGGCAGGTTTCCTGGCTTGGGTTCTTCGCTGTTTCCGCTCCTTCCCCAAAGGATACCACACAATGCCTGGCATCACTTAAGGTGGATTGCTGCGGACAGTCTCCCCCTCACAGTGGCGGGACCGCACCTTTCCACCCAGCACTTGAAGTGCTGGGTGTCCGGTTTCCCTTTTAAGCCCGTTGACCGGGCCACCTGTTCCTTATTTAGTTATCATCTCTTAATCAATTATTCGCTGTTCTTATATCTATTCCTGCATAACTTAAAATTTTTTACGGCGTATTCCGCAAATCCTTATGGAAACAGCAGTTTTATTATTATCCTCAAGACTATTTGATCAACTGAACCGGATCCCCGATGGATACCCAACCGCTGCGCATAACCCGGCAAAAACGCCCTTCGCCAACCAGCGGGACCTTCCCATGAAAATTAAAGGTATGGGTCTCATCGATAACTTTGCCAATCTGAACAACTTCAAGCTCGGCACTGCCAAGCAATAAGCGGGACCCTAAAACCATTTCATCCACATCTATGCCCTTAATGGTAAGATTCTCAGCGAAATCACCCGGAGCAGCGGAAAACCCTCCCTCAGCAGCAGTTTTCTCCATCACCTCATATGTGAGGATACTGACCTGCCTCTCAGTACCTTCATGGGCATCTCCTATTAATCCCTTGCCCTTCTCTAGATACCCTTTTCCAACATTAATCTTTCCTGTACCCCGTTCTTCACTGATACAAACCCCAGCAACCGTACCTTCCATTTTATTCACCCCTGTTATAAAAATGGATGCCTAAATCAGGAGGTCAGATATCGGAAGCTTGCATAAACTGCCTAATTCCGTTTCCGAAGTACCAATCCTGACTCGGCCTTTATTTACATGTTTCTGATGGTGCCACCCAGGTGGCAAGGAAGCATAAGGACCGTCCCTCCGCGTCCATGCTTCCCGATTCTGTTGTCATGTAGATATCTTACCACAAACTTTCCTCACTTTAGAAGCCCTGATCTTTTACTAATCTTGTCAGCTCACTCACCAGCAGGTGGTTCTTTTCTCTGTCTTTCACAGCAACTCGAATATATTTGTCACCTAGATAAGCGAAATTGCTGCAGTCCCTTACCAGAATCCCCTTCCTTGCGAGCCTGTCTGCCACCAATTGAGCTGTCAGAGGTTCACTAAGTTCCAGCAGCAGGTAAGGAGCCTCTGATGGGTAGACTTTGATTCCAGGTACTGCCGACAGCGCCTCAGCAAACTGCGGCCGCTCCTGTTCAATGAAGGTGCGTGTACGATGCGCATATTCTTTATCCTGTACAGCATCTATAGCTGCAGCCTGGGCAAGCCCGTTGACCTGCCACGGGGGCTGGAACCTACTTAAAAAGGTAACGGTTTCCGGATGGGCCACACCGTAGCCGACCCGCAGCCCAGGAATAGCAAAGAACTTGGTCAAAGACTGCAGAACCAAAAGGTTTTTGTTGACTGCAGTGTCACCGGCTGCACTTAGTTCCTGCCAGCAGTTATGAAAAATCAAAAAGGACTCATCCACAATAACAAAGATCCCCTCAGTATCGCAGAAATCAAGAAAAGGTTTTACGAGTTCTCTTGGGAACAGATTGCCTGTAGGATTATTAGGACTGCAGAGAAAAACAAGATCCGCCCCCTGCGCAGCCAGCAATAATGAACCTAAACTTGGGAGAAACCCCTTTTCCTGTGGCAGTCGGAGTATCTTCAATCGCGATTGAAAAGCGCATGCTGCGATTTCGTATTCCCGGAAGGTGGGGCCCGGTATCAGAACGGTGCGGGGACGAAGGGCCTGCATCGCCAGGTAAATGAGTTCCACTGCCCCATTGGCAAAAATCAGACTTTCTGGTTCAAGACCGAGCCGGGAGGCATAGTCTTCCTTCAATATTTCGCAGTGGGGTTCCGGGTAAACAGTAATATAACGGAGTCCACTTTCCACCAGGTCTTTGACCCCTTCTGGGGGACCTAAGGGATTGACATTGACACTAAAATCGATTATTTTTTCAGGATCAAGCCCGTATTTTGCTGCCATCAGGGTCAAATTACCCCCGTGCTGATGTCTCTGCACGATACTCTCCCCCTTTTGTACAAATCCTTCCCAGGTAGCGCGGCCCTCCCCCTACTAAACACAGTGGGTAACAGGCCTTGACCTCCGGAAAGTGTTTTATAATACTGCTCACCAATTGTTTATCACTTTCTCTCCCTGGTGGAACCAGCACCCCGGCCACTGTACCGCTGTGGGCAACATTAACCCCATAAGCACCGTACATTGTCGTGAAATCAATGAGTTCCTCAAGGCGCGGCTTGGGAAGGATTCCCTGATTGGCCAAAGCGCTTAATGTCGCCCCCTTGCCCAGGAGAACCGGATCTTTCCTGGCTATCCCTGCCTTAACGAAATCCAGTGCCCGCGCAACCGCACACTCATTGGAACTATTCCGGGAAGGCAGATCACCCCGTTTGTTGAACTCTAAAGTATCCACAACCCCGCCGAAGTCCAGCGCTATGATCCCCAAAGGAAGAGCCTCTCCCAGTTCCTCAAATAACAGACCGTGCACATGATCAAAAAGGGCAACCCCAGGGAAAAAGGTGGCATCAGATGGTTCGATGGCCAGGGCGATTTCAGCAATCTTAGATAGATCCGGCTTTACTTTCAAGGCTGCAGCAGCAGCACAGCAACCAGCTGCCAGGTCCGCGGTACTGCTGGCCATCCCCTTGCCTACAGGAAGGGTAGAGACCACATCTAAAACAACACCATATCCGGAACAGCCGTACAGGTCAAGCATCCTGCGGACTGCACGATATGTTTTCACGCGGTTTTCAGGATAGGCATCTTCCATTGTACTCCCCAGGCGCACAGTAACATAGCTGTACCAGTTAACCGGACAGGAAACTAGAAAATTGGCTCCTTTAATGGTTCCCTGGACCAGCTCCCCGCAGGCACCAGGAACCATCGAACTACCCTCTAATATCACGCCATCCCCCACCTTATAAGCATAACTAGACCAGCATAAAGAACAATAAATAGAACCAAAGTTCCATAGATCAACTTTCTGGTAGCTGTAATCTGCCCCTTCTCCAGCGGCTTTATTGGGTCGCCCAGGTATGGCCTCTTTGACGGTATCCCCTGATAGTAGTTGGTTCCACCGAGCTGAATCCCCAGTGCTCCTGCAGCTGCCGCCTCCGGGTAACCACTATTTGGACTGGGGTGATTCCGCCGATCACGAAGGGTAATAGAGATAGCTCCACGCCAGTCGAGTTTCAGCAAGAAAGCGCAGAGCACCAGGAGAAGTGCTGTCAAACGGGCCGGCAGGTAGTTAACCACATCATCTAACTTGGCAGCAAACCACCCAAAATCACGGTATCTCTCATTCAGGTACCCCACCATAGAATCATGGGTGTTGATCATCCGACAGGCCCAGGCCAGTGGGACCCCCCCAAGAGCATAATAAAAAAGGGGCGCAATAATTCCGTCAGAGATATTTTCAGTTACAGTTTCCACAGTGGCCCTGGTGATCCCAGCTTCATCAAGGTTATCTGTATCCCGGCCCACAATCAAGCGCAGTTGTTCCCGAGCCTGCTTTAGGTCACCATCCCGCAGCAGCATAAAGATCTCTAGCGCTGCTTTGTCGAGGCTTCGAGCTGCGATAGTGCCCCAAAGTAGAATCCCCCCTAGAATTAGGCCCAAAACCGGCACTCTTTTCCCTACTGCTGTTAGCAGCAGATAAGTCAGCGAGTACACCAGCACCACATTGACCAGGACAAGCACTATCCCTGCCAGGCGCTGCCGCCATGGTGGGGCATCCTTTTGGTAAAGTAAGGCCTCCCCTTTTCCGATCCAACGACCCACAAGGGCCACCGGGTGGTAAGGAGTCTGAGGATCACCTATCAAGAGATCAAGCAGAACCGCAAGCATCACTGTTGCTATAGCTAGTTTTTCGAACATACCATCACCCCCACACAAACAGAAATCCCCGGCCTACACCAGACCAGGGAATGCTCGACTGTAATCATCAAAAACAACCTCCCTATCCCGCGTAGGTCAATGGCGTTCACGAAACAGGCAGGTTTCCTGGCTCAAGTTCATCTCACCCTGCACCTTCCCACCAGCACCCTTGATGCTGACAGTGGCTCCAGCAAAGTGATTCCCTCTCACAGTGACGCGATCGCACCGGATTTACACCGGCTTCCCTTTTCAGCCTTACGGCCACCCGTCCGCAAATAAATATATTGTACTATATTAATTAACTTAGATACAGTAAACATTTTTCCTGCCTCAGCCATAAGATTTTTTCTCGTTAACCCTTTTGCATCTATTTCCTTGCCAGGGATGCACCGGAGACAGTTCCCCTTGCATACAGTCTCACAGGACCAGTCAGTCCGAATTTTCATCGTCTGATGGTGCCGCCTGAGCGACATGGGTGTCTACCTTAAAAATAGATGTCTGAGGCAGGATATCAGATGTCAGAAGCTTGCCACAGCAGTAACCTGGTTTATAATAATGAAAGAGGCAATAAATTCATTTCAAACGGAGGTAGTATCAATGATCGACCCTAGAATAAGCACCCTGGCGAAAAACCTCGTCAATTACTCTTGTGAACTAAAAAATGGGGAAAAGATCTTGATCGAATCAATCGGACTTGAACTTCCCCTGGTCAAGGAACTGGTTAAAGAGGCATATCTGGCAGGAGGGGTTCCCTTTGTAATGGTCAAGAATCCTGCGGTGGAACGAGCACTTCTTATGGATGCCAGTCAGGAACAAATGGAACAGAGGGCTAAATACGAAGGTGCTCTAATGAGTGAGATGCAGGCCTATATCGGGGTCCGTTCTGGTGACAATGCAGCAGAACTCTCCGATGTTCCCTCTGATAAAATGGAAATCTACGAAAAGTACTTCTGGCATGAGGTGCACGGCAAGATCCGGGTTCCAAAGACCAAATGGGTGATCCTGCGTTACCCCACCCCTTCCATGGCTCAACTGGCCAACACCAGCACCGAATCCTTTGAAGACCATTACTTCAATGTCTGTAACCTAGATTACCGTAAGATGTCGCAGGCCATGGAACCCCTTGTAGATCTGATCAATAAAACCGACATGGTAAAGATTACTGGCCCGGGCACCAACCTGGAATTCTCCATCAAGGGACTGCCAGCGGTCAAATGCGATGGTAAATGCAACATCCCCGACGGCGAGGTCTACACTGCCCCGGTCCGGGACTCGGTCAATGGGAGGATCACCTACAACACCCCATCCCAGCGCCAAGGCTTTACCTATGAAAATGTCTCTCTAGAATTCAAGGACGGAAAGATCATCCACGCTGCAGCTAATGACAGCGAGCGGATCAATAAGGTGTTCGATATCGATGAGGGAGCAAGGTATGTGGGTGAGTTTTCTTTCGGTCTCAACCCTCATATCAACAAACCCATCAAAGATACACTTTTCGATGAAAAAATTTCTGGTTCCCTCCACTTTACACCCGGGAGTGCCTATGACGACTGCTTCAACGGGAATAAATCCGCACTCCACTGGGACCTAGTATTGATCCAGACACCAGAGTACGGGGGTGGCGAAATCTA
The DNA here is from genome assembly GCA_937914965.1 of uncultured Thermoanaerobacteraceae bacterium. GTDB lineage: Bacteria > Bacillota > DSM-12270 > Thermacetogeniales > Thermacetogeniaceae > CALGIY01. The sequence goes on from CALGIY010000380.1 coordinate 6,542, forward strand.
TTTTGACAGGGTTCTGATCAGAAAGGATGGGAGATTCGTGCTTCCCGAGCTTGAGGGACTGAACCCCGAGAATTTAGTCTAGTACCCAGCACGGCAAGCATGGGGCGTTTAGGCTGCGCGCGTACTCGTCACACAGGCTGGCAGCGACAAATAGAACCGGGGCTCTGCTAAACCCGCTTAGGCCGTACAGCGAA
>CALGIY010000381.1 GCA_937914965.1 uncultured Thermoanaerobacteraceae bacterium
GCCCCCGCAGGCGCCGTCAATATCTAAGATTTCGCCGGCAAAATAGAGGCCGCTCTCAAGCTTTGATTCCAGGGTATATCTGCCGATTTCCTGGGTATCTATCCCCCCTGCAGTTACCTGGGCATTGGGCCAGGATGTGGTTCCAGTGATGCGGAATCTCCAATCGGTCAGCATGTCAAGGAGTTTCTCCTTGTCTCCGGTGGTTAGGCTTTCGACCGGGGCTTTGAGATCTCTGATCCCTGCTTCTTTGAGCAGAACAGAAATCAGCCTTTTGTTGATCAAACCGACCAAGCTGAATTCCACCGTCTTCCCTACTGCATGGTGAAATCTTTTGGTCAGCAGTCCCTCCAGGCTTTCTCTGGACATGGTATCGATCACGATTACACGCAGGACGGCATCCCGGCCATCTCGCAGGAGTTCTCCTGCTTTTCTGCTGATCTGCAGTATAGGTGGGCCGGAGATTCCGTAGTTTGTAAAGAGGATATCTCCGCGGTCTCTGATTACTGCCCTGTTTCCGTCCAGAATCTCTGCAGTACCGACGATTTTTACTCCGGTGATGCTTTTGAAAAAGCTTCCCTCTAGTTTCAGCGGCACCAGAGCAGGAAAGACTTCCTTCATGGTGTGTCCGAGCTTCTGCGCAAGGTAAAACCCATCACCGTCAGACCCGGTTACCGGCATCGCTTTGCCTCCTGCTGCAAGTATCACCCTGTTCCCCTCTATGCAAGAGCCATCCGCCATTTCTAATTCGAACCCGCCATTATCTTTTTTCCTGATATCTAACACCCGGGCTTCATAGATAACCTTGATACCAGTTTGCGCCACTTCATATCTGAGTACATCCAGTACACTGGATGCTTGGTCTGACATGGGAAATACCTTGCCAGTTTCCTCAACTTTATGAGCGATACCCAGCTTTTCAAAAAAACTGATGGTTTTCTTGACATCGAACTGAGATAAAATACCTTCCACGAAACCAGACTGCGATCCATGGTAACAGGTAGAGCAGGTGTTGATGTTCGTTAGGTTGCAGCGACCATTTCCCGTTGCCAGTATTTTTTTGCCGAGTCGGGGATTCTTTTCAAGTATCGTTACCTCAGCCCCCAGTCTCCTGGCAGTTATAGCTGCCACCATCCCTGATGCTCCTCCACCTACAATTACTACTGTCATGCATATCCCTCGTTCTGTTATTATTCTTACCTTTAATCTAACCGTTTTTTACCGGGAAAGCAAACATGTTAAAAGGCTTCCTTTTCGGAAGCCTTTTTGTGTACTTAACTTTGAGGCTAACCCTAGTACCTGCGTTAAAGGTTTAAATTACTTTAGCCAGAAAGCTTTCAGTTCTTTGTTGACTGGGACATTCAAATACTTGTTCAGGTTTTCCTTCTTCTACAATACGTCCTTCATCAATATAAATCACCCGGTCGGCAACTTCCTTAGCGAATCCCATTTCATGGGTGACTACAACCATTGTCATCCCTTCCCGAGCGAGTTCTTTCATTACTTGAAGAACTTCATTGACCAACTCCGGGTCGAGAGCAGATGTGGGCTCATCAAACAACATAATAGTCGGGTTCATGGCCAGTGCTCTAGCAATAGCTACTCTTTGCTGCTGTCCTCCGGAAAGCTGCAATGGATAGCAATCAGCCTTACATAACATGCCCACTTTATCAAGTATTTCGAGCCCGACTTTTCTCGCTTCTTGATGGTTCATTTTCTTGACATAAAGAGGGGCTTCAATGACATTTTCCAAAACAGTTTTATGGGGAAACAGATTGAAATGCTGAAAAACCATACCCACATTCTGTCGAACCAAATTCAAATCATCTAGTTTCGGATTAATGTTTTTTCCCATGACATTGATTTTGCCCCCGTCATCCATCATTTCAAGGAAGTTGATGCACCTCAGCAAAGTGCTTTTTCCGGAACCACTAGCCCCTATGATCACAACGACCTCACGGTTTTTTACATCCAGGTCGATATCTTTTAAAACATGGAGTGCTCCAAAATGTTTATTGAGATTCCTTATTTTAATCAACTAACACGCCCCCCATCTTCTACATCCAGCTTTAATTCTAGTTTGCTCACCAGGTACGTAAAGATGATCACTAACACCAAATAGTACATTCCAGCCACCATATATGTCTCGAAAGGCATGAAATTTGAGGCTTGCTCGTAAAGGGCAGTACCATATATTTCCGGAACTCCTAGATAAGCCACCAGAGAGGAATCCTTTAGGCCAATAATGAACTGGTTTCCTAGCGATGGGACCGCTCTTTTAAAGGCTTGAGGCATGATAATACGTTTCATAGCCAGTGACCTGCTCATACCCAGCGATCTGGCTGCTTCCATTTGCCCCGGATTGATTGATTGGATAGCTCCACGGAAAATTTCAGCAATGTAAGCTCCAGCATGAATCGCTAGTGCCAATGTCCCTGCCCAGAAGGCAGGCAGTACCACGATCTTAATTATTCCAAAATACAAGAACATCAACTGAACAATCAGGGGTGTACCCCGAATGACGGTAATATAGAGTTGGGCTATGCTGTAAAGGATCCGATTTTTTGAGATCTTGAAAAAAGCAATCACCAAGCCGATAAACATTGCTAATAACAGTGAAATAGACGTTAATTTTAGTGTTATAACTGTCGCTTCTAAAAAAGCTGTAATGTTCTGGATAAAAATCTGGTAGATGTTAACCACCTAATCACCCCATATCTCACAACACACCCAACAAGAGCAGTGGTTATTCGCCAAGAATATTGTAGTCAAACCATTTGTTGCTAATCTTTTCGTAAGTACCATCTTTAATCATTTCCTCAAGTGCTTTATTGATTTTTTCTAAAAGGTCACTGTCACCTTTTCTAACGGCGATGGCCATTTCATCTACATACAGTGGATCACCGACTTCTTTGATCTTCAAACCCTCTTTCATGCCCATAACACCCACCATTTTATCCGTTATTACTGCATCAACTCTGCCAGTGGGCAGGTCCTGCAGAGCAATTACGTCGCTGTCATAACCTGTTACCTTGTCCTCACTGGTATATTCCAAGGCCACATCTCTAAATGTGCTAGCCTTGACGACCCCAATTTTTTTATTCTTTAAATCATCAGCAGTTTTTATTGTATCGTTTTTTTCATAAACAAATATTTCTGTAAAAATAAGGAATTTAAAATCCTATCAAAAATTTTATTGATTTTGTTTTATCTTTATACAAAATTATTGGATGAAAAAATTTTTACTCTTTTGTTTTTTAGCAGGTTACTCTACAGCTTTTGCGCAAACAGAGCTTGTTTTTGTATATTTTACAGATAAACCAAACAAAGCAGCATTTTATGCAAATCCGCTTTCCGAACTTACACAAAAGTCACTTGACAGACGTAGTGCATTGGGAATTGCATTAAACGATCAGGATGCCCCGATCGAACAATCATATATTCAAAGCTTACAGAATTTAGGATTTACCATTACCGATTATTCTAAATGGTTGAATGGCGTAGCTGTAAATGTAAATCAGACACAGGCAAATCTTATTAAAGCTCAACCTTTTGTACAATCGGTTGAAAGTTTTGCTAAAAACTCTTCATTAGTTTTAAAAGCTCAGCAAGCTAATAAGTGGGCTGACTTTGAACTGGCTCAGAAAAATATGACCGTATTTGATTATGGTTCAGGTTCAGCTCAAATAGACCAAATCAATTTGAGACTGCTTCACCTTGCCGGCTATACAGGAACAGGCGTAACAATCGCCGTTATTGACACGGGATTTCCAACAGTAAATACAGGAGCTGCTTTTTCCAGATTATGGACCAATAATAAAATAAAAGGCGGCTATGATTTGCATGTGCATACGTCACC
>CALGIY010000382.1 GCA_937914965.1 uncultured Thermoanaerobacteraceae bacterium
GCTGCGCGAGCGCATGAAGATCCCGGTCTTCCACGACGACCAGCACGGCACGGCGATCACGGTGTCGGCGGCCTTCATCAACGGCCTGAAGGTCGTGGGCAAGGACATCAAGAAGGTCAAGGTGGTGACCTCGGGCGCCGGCGCCGCGGCGCTGGCCTGCCTGGACCTGATGGTGGACCTGGGCCTGCCGCTGGAAAACATCTGGGTCACCGACATCGAAGGCGTGGTCTATGAAGGCCGCACGGTGCTGATGGACCCGGACAAGGCGCGCTTCGCGCAGAAGACCGAGGCGCGCAAGCTGGCCGAGGTGATCGACGGCGCGGACGTGTTCCTGGGCCTGTCGGCCGGCGGCGTGCTCAAGCCGGAAATGGTGGCCAAGATGGGCCCGCGCCCGCTGATCCTGGCGCTGGCCAACCCCACCGACGGCAATGGCCGCTACCTGTTCGGCGGGGCCTCCGATGGCGATGCCCCGTTCACGCTCAGCAATGGCGTGGTCACCTACAACGGCGACCAGATCCAGCGCAAGGTCGAAGTGGCGCCGGGCACGTTCGTCAGCGACGCACAGCCCGGCAGCGAGATCTTCCTGCGCATCCGCACCGGCGACGGGACGGTCGATGGCAGCGCTGCGGCCACCAACACCGGCAAGGGCGTGCTCACCGACCTGAGCCGCGACGGTTCCGGCAGTTGGGACGGCAGCAGCTATACCGTTCGCTTCACCGCCGCCGACAGCTACGAGATCGTCGACGCGAGCAACACCGTGGTCAGCACCGGCAGGGCCGCGCCGGCGATGAAGGCACCGGCCGAAGCCAACGCGGCCTGCAGCGGGCGGGCGCGCAGTTCCTCGGTGATGCCCAGTTCGTCGCGGGCATGCGCGGCCAGCGCGTCGTGCGCGGTGAGCTGCTCGGCGACCTGCTGGGCCAGTTCCGGCGACAGGCCGCGCTGGCGGTAGATCATCGCCAGCTCCTGCAGTTCGCTGTGCGGGTCGTCACGCAGTTCGCGCTTCTCCACCAGCAGGTCGGCCTGTTCGGTATCGGCCTGAACCGTCCGCTGGATGCGGTCACGGCGGAAAAGATTTCCACCATCTTTACCGAAGTCATTGTGGCTCCCGACGCTGCGGACGATGCAAAGGCCCTGCTGGCACGCAAAAAGAACCTGCGCCTGCTGACCACCGGCGGCCTGCCCGACCCGCACGCGGCCGGCGAGGTGTTCCGATCGGTGGCCGGCGGCTTCCTGGTGCAGTCGCGCGACCGCTCGCTGATCAAGCCGTCGGACCTGAAGATCGTCACGCGCCGTCAGCCGACGCCGACCGAGATCCAGGACATGCTGTTCGCCTTCACCGTGGCCAAGCACGTCAAGTCCAACGCCATCGTCTACGCCAAGGACGGCCAGACGGCGGGCATCGGCGCCGGCCAGATGAGCCGTATCGATTCCGCGCGCATAGCTTCGATCAAGGCGGTGCTCTATCCAGCAGATGTAGACTATCTTTACTTTGTGGCCAAGGGTGATGGTTCCCACCACTTCAGCAAGACCTTTGGGGAACATCAGACCGCAGCAAGGCGTTATCAGGGGAATTAGTATAAGTTAACGAATAGAATTAAATGGTAGGATATGGGGCACCTTATGTAGTGTAAAGTTAACTGCGGAGGTGCTTTTCATTTCCAGGAGAGAAGCCCGGGTTATTGTTCTTTTCTGTTGTTTTCTGGTGACATTTCTCTTATTAGAGGGAAGGGTTGCTTACCTGCAGATCTACAAGGGAAAAGAACTGGCTGCCTATGCGGTGAAAGGAAGGACCATTTCTCTGCGGGTTGGTAACTTTTACCGGGGTGATATCTTGGACCAGCAGGGGAGGTCTCTTTTAGATCGCCAGATAAAATATGACTTGGCTGTTTTTCCTGCCCTGATTGAACCATCCGCATCTATTCAGCAGTTAGAATCCCTGCTCCCGGATAACTGGCAGAGTTCTCAACCATTTCTTCTTTCCTCCCACCTTTCAGAAGAAGAGGCATCAGAACTGCTTAGTCAAAATGTATCGGGTGTCTATCCAGTTCCTATTAATCAATACTATGGGCCCGGTGCTCTGGCCAGGCACCTTGTGGGTTATGCCAGTGGTTCCTTGAGCTTGGGGAAAGCGCTAGAGGGAAGCAAAGGCATTGAAAAGTTGTATGACACTGAACTGGCACCTCCTGATCCCACATTAAATCTAGGGGTTGTTGTCGACAGAAAGGGAGAAGCGATCAAAGGCCGTGGAGTGCGCTTGCGGGGGGCAAAGGGTACCGTCACCCGGGGAAAGGATGTCGTGCTCACCATTGACCGGGATGTGCAGGAAATCGTAGAAAATATTTTGGACAATCACAATGTAAAGGGAGCGGCAGCTTTAATAGATATTCCATCTGGAGAAATCAGGGCGCTGGCCAGCAGGCCATCCTATTCTTATCATCAGGGTAAACTTGAGGGGGAGGAGTTTGACCGCAGCCTTGCCTCGTATCATCCTGGTTCAGTTTTTAAGATTGTGGTGGCGGCAGCAGCTCTTTCGGAAAAAGTTGTTGACCCCGCTGAAAAGTTTAACTGCACCGGGAAATATGTATATAAAAGTGGTGAGGAAATCTCCTGCTGGAAAGAAGAGGGCCATGGGGAGCTTACTTTTCGGGAAGCTTTCGCCAATTCATGTAATTCGGTTTTTGTGGAGGTAGCCTTGCGGCTTGGCCCCCAGAAACTAATGGATTATTCCCGGCTGCTGGGGTTGGAAGAAGGGATTGTTGGCTATTCTCTGCCTGGTTTTCGGGGTGGTGTTGTGCAGTTCGGTAATCTGCCTGGTCAGGTTGGAAATGCGGCCCTCGGACAGGAAGGTGTAAGCATTAGCCCGGTGAATTTGGCAGCGCTGGCAGCAACAGTGGGCGCCGGGGGAGTTTATCAAAAGCCTACTCTTGTGAAAGAGATCCGGGACCACAGTGGAAAAACAGATAGGCGTATCCAGAGCACTGAACCTCGCCGCGTTTTGAGCGATTTTGTTATCAGGGAACTCCAGGGGATGATGGAACTTGTTGTTACTGATGGTACGGGAAAGAGGGCTCAAGTCCCTGAGTTGGGGAGTGCCGGGAAAACCGGTTCCGCAGAGACAGGAAAGAATGATGAGCAAGGACCAGTAGTTGATGCCTGGTTTGTTGGTTATACCCCTCTTCAGAATCCTCAGTTAGCAGCCGCTGTTTTTATTGAAGGGGGTGGCACAGGAGGGGGGCAAACCGCCATTATCTTTAAAGAGATTGTTGAAGCACTGCAAAAAAAATGACACCCTATCTGGGTGCCTTGTTTCTACCTTTTTTGCTTTTACCTTTTTTTATCTGGTGTTTGTTAATAGCTATCAAAGGTGCTGATCCAGTATCCTCTTCGACAAACAGTGGTTTTGCTGGATCCTGTTTTTGCTCATCCAAGTCTAAACACCCCTGTACTAGGTCATTTTCTGAACCCCGTCTACTTTAGGATCTCCTTGTTTTGTAACAAAGGTCTTACAGCAGGTTTCCATACAGCTGTCAGCAGGTGTGGGGGAGAGTGCTTTGGCACGTTTGGCATCAACTTCGTCAGGCTGACTGGCTCCAAATGAATCTGAGGTTACAACGATCTCATTGGCTTGGCACATGTTTCCCTGGTCCCAGTAATGGCAGGTGGCTACAAGACAGTGAATGTGTTGTTTTTGCTCCATGATTTAGCGCTCCTCCTATAATCAATTTTGATCTCTTAAGTAGTTTGACCAGGAGCATAAAATATATTTTGCCAGTTCATGTCAGCTTGACTGGTTGTTGTGAGAAAACTCTTGGAACAATTTTTTGATGGCTTTTTTCTCAATTCGTGAAACATAGCTCCGAGAAATCCCAAATAGATGAGCGATTTCTCGCTGGGTTTTTCGTGGCCCTCCACCGAGGCCATACCTTAGTTCGAGAATCCTGCGTTCCCGGCTTTTCAATTTCTTGAGTTTTTCCAATAACTGACGGGACTCAAAGAATTTTTCTACTAGTTCTGAAACAGAATCCGGGTCTGTACCCAGAATATCTATTAATGTGATCTCATTTCCTTCTTTATCTGTACCGATGGGGTCATGAAGGAAGACCTCAGTCCTGGCTTTCTTGGATGCACGCAAGAACATCAGGATCTCATTTTCAATACAGCGGGCGGCATAGGTTGCCAGTTTGGTTCCTTTATCTATTTTAAAGGTATTGATTGCTTTGATTAGTCCGATAGTGCCTATGGAAATAAGGTCGTCCGGGTCATCACCTATCGAGTCAAACTTTTTGATAATATGAGCTACCAGTCTCAGGTTATGTTCAATCAGGATATTTCTAGCCTCTTCATTTCCCTCCTCCAGGCGGCGCAAGTAGATTGCTTCATTTTCTTTAGAAAGGGGTTGAGGGAAAGCATTATTGCTGATATAACCGCCGATGAGAACAAGCCCTGGAAGAAAAGATAAAGCTGTTGCCATGAACAGCTCTAAGACCAAAGTAATCCCCTCCGGATGTTTGTCACTTTATTAATATGGAGGGCGAGGACAATTGGTGCCTGTCTCTACAGCAGAGTTTGGTGATACTTTAGACCGCTGACTTGATATCCCCAGGGAACTGGTTTATGCTTTTTATGAAAACATAGAGTTTTACAGCACATTTTACCAGGCGAAGTGGGCGCAGGATAATTTGGCCGACCCTGGTAATGGAATGTAAGGGTTAATGTTAGGAGAAAATAAAAGAGACGGTATGCAGATGGGGGTTTTGATCATGCAGCTGCTGCTTCCTAAACGAAGTTACAATACGATTTTTGATATACCACTATTAGAATTATATGCATCTGGTATCCGGGGAATAATTTTTGATCTCGACAACACCCTGACCGAGTGGAATAACCCGGAACTGTCTAGGAAAACCACCTCCTGGTTGGAGAGTGCTGCGAAAATCGGTTTTAAAATGTGCTTTGTATCCAATAATTCCGACTTGCGGGTCAGGGAAGTCGCAGATCTGGTAGATATTCCTTTTGTGGCCAGGGCAGGGAAGCCGCGGCGCCGCAGTTTCCGCAGGGCGATGGAGTTGATGGGGACCAAACCGGAAGCAACTGCGGTTGTAGGGGATCAGATTCTTACCGATATCCTGGGAGGAAACCGGCTTGGTTTATTTACAATTCTGGTTTCTCCCATTAGCAAGCACGAATTTGTGGGCACCAGGCTGGTGAGAGTGATTGAAAAACAAATTCTTAAACGCAATGGCAGATAAAATTGTCGTGAAGGGATTAATCACACCGTTGACCTTATTTTGAGATAAAAAAGGGGCGCTTTTAGCGCCCCCGCCTTTTTAGAGCAAGGAGGTAAACCTCCTCTTTACCGGGGCCGCCCCCGGCAGCGTTAATGGTTTTTTCAGCCTCGACAAGCTTTTGTACATCTCCGTCAGTAATCGGTGCTATGTCCATTTCTTTAAGAACCTCTGACAAATGGAGTGCCTCCTTTCTGTGTATTCTTTGTTATTATTATCATAAGCAATATAAATATGCTCAGGAGAGCTTAAAATTATTCTTAAAGAGAGCAGGGGGCGTGGAATGTCGAACTTTGTAGAGAAGGATAGTATGCCAGTTAGCGGCTCAACCAAGGTGTTTGCTTTATTTGGTGACCCGGTGACTCACTCCCTTTCCCCGGTAATGCAGAACAGGGCATTTCGTGCATTGGGCCTTGACTGCTGTTATGTGCCATTTCATGTCTGCAGTGGAGAACTTGCTGCAGCTGTGGCTGCGGTGCGGGCGTTAAATCTCGGGGGAGTAAATCTCACCATTCCTCATAAGGAGCAGGTTTTGAGCTATCTTGACGAGGTTGACCAGGAAGCGCTGCTGATCGGGGCGGTGAATACGATTGTGAATAGGAACGGTTTTTTATGCGGGTATAACACCGATGCATCAGGATTTCTAGCCTCCCTTCTATCGTTGGGGTTTGACCCTTTAGGGAAAAGGGCTGTTATTTTAGGTGCTGGGGGTGCGGCTCGGGCAGTATCTTTTGCTTTGGCGGGCAGGGGGGTCTCTCAGATCGATATTTGCAACAGGAGTTTGGAAAAAGCGGAACACCTTGCCCGAGATCTAACCAAGGGTACAAAAGTTGATGTCAGAGTGAGAGATTTGAGAGACCC
>CALGIY010000383.1 GCA_937914965.1 uncultured Thermoanaerobacteraceae bacterium
CTGCGCGGGGAATATCCCTATGATGGACCTGCACCTGGTAGGTGCTGCGCAGTCTATCCGCAAGTTTTTCTGTTAAAGCTACAGATCTATGCTGCCCACCTGTACAGCCGATGGCTATCACCAGGTGAGTCTTCCCTTCCTTGATATAAAAGGGCAGCAGGAAATTCAAAAGACTGCAGTAACGACGCAAAAAACTCTTTGTTTCTTGATATGAAAACAGGTATTTTACCACCTTGGGATCAAGCCCTGTATAGTTTTTTAATTCTTCGACATAATGGGGATTTGGTAGAAAACGGACATCCATGACCAGATCAGCATCTAGAGGTATTCCATATTTGTAGCCAAAAGACAGCATGGTAATGGAAAAACGCCTTCCGGTATCGAGGTTTCCGAAAATATCTTTGAGATTCTTCTTGAGTTGATGAACCGTCATTTCTGTGGTATCCAAGATAACATTGGCGGCTCCCCGCAGTTCTTGGAGGCCCTTCCGTTCTGCGTGAATGGCATCTAAAACAGACCCATCCTCAAGGGGGTGCTGACGGCGGGATTCCTTGTACCGCCTGACCAGGGCGGCATCAGATGCCTCCAGAAATAAAACCTCGTACTGGATCCCCTGTTGGGAGAGAGTATGTAGTTCCTCCCCCAAGGAGTCGAAAAAGAGGGTGCCACGCACATCCATAACCAGTGCGACCCGCTTTACCTTGCCACCAGACTGCTGGCATAGTTCGGTTATCTTGGGAATCAGCATCGGCGGAAGATTATCCACACAGAAAAAGCCCAGATCCTCCAAACATCTGATTGCTTGAGTCTTACCTGCACCAGAAAGCCCTGTTACGATCACCAGGCGGATTTGCTCCATTCCCATCTCCCTCTCTCCCATAGATTTGTCACGGGGACGGTCCTTTTGACACATGTCCCCCTACGCCCCGGATCCCTCTTAGATGTAGAAAAACTTTCTGTATTCCGTAGTCCTTTTCCAACGACTAACGACCAACCATCAACCACTACCTATCTCGTTTCGCCTCATGGCGCAGGGGTTGCTTTCGAAAGAAGGCATCAAGTTGGCGTTCCAACTCCAGTTGGTAATCCAGGGACACTTGCTCCCCGGCCAGTAATCGCTGCACCAATTCCCCTAAATCTCTTCCAACCGCGCGCTGTGGCACCTTCAAGCCCAAGGCCCCCGCAATAGTTGTGGCAATTTCAATATTGTGAACAACTCCCAGATTAACTCTCCCAGCAATAGTGCTATCCATGAGACAAAGGGGTGTCGGTGCGGTATTGTGTCTCCCCGTAATGGGATTTGTCCCGTGGTCAGCAGCAATGATCACCAATGTTTGCTGCAGATCAGCCTCCTTTAAGAGAACACCCACAATTTCGTCCGCTTTTTCCACTGCTTGAATTAAACCCGAGACATTTTTATGGTGCCCTGTGTAATCCACACCCCCGTATGTCGCCACTAGAATTCCCTTTTCCATTTGGTAAAAGAGATCGAGGATCTCCCGGGTCATTTCCTTCTCATCAGAGGGGTCAATCCCATCTAACTCCAGGCGGGAGGAGGTAAGGTTCCTAGTACCCCCGAGCACAATGGCAGCCTCATTCTTCCCCACCGCCACCCGGGACAAATCGGCATCCCGAGCAACATCACCGACAGTTTCCACAACCTCTCCATAATAATTATAACATTTTCCTTCGTTCTCAAACCCGGGTCTGGTGGCAATCACATCAGGGCTGCCAGTGCCCATCATCGCATGGGCAATAGGCGTGAGAACTGCTCCCGCCCCAATAATCTCTGTATGGGCAACTCCCACAGCTGTCTTGCCGTGGATCCCGCTCATTGCAGGAGCATTGGCCAGTGTGAGATTAACGGTATCCATTCCATCGATGACCAGTAAAATTACCTTGTTAACAGTCAATCAAGCCCCTCCTTCAGGGTGGCATTATCTCTTTATTTGATCCAGTTGGTCCCACGCATATGCGGCTGCTCCTAAGACACCTGTTTGTGCCCTCAAAACAGCAGGGACGATCTTTAATGAGTCACGGTAAGGGGGATAGGTGCGTCTGTATGCTTCATTAAAAGCGGGATCCAGGATCAATTTACCCACCCCACAGGCAACCCCTCCCCCGATAATAAACACCTCCGGGTTGAGCAAATTAGCAACACTAGCGATGGCAATCCCGAGATAACGTCCGGCCCTGGCCAAAATCTCCTGGGCATCAAGATCACCCTCTGCTGCTGCCTGCCCCACAACCCGAGCATCAATTTTCTCTATAGTTCCGGCTAGAGATAGCATGTGGTGCCCTCTTCCTGATTTAACCAGGTTCTGGGCCTCCCTTTTGATGGCACAACCCGAAGCAACCCCTTCCAAACACCCAATATTGCCACAGGAGCAGCCAGGGCCCTCCGGAGCAGCGATCATGTGACCAAACTCACCGGCGCCTCCAAAAGCGCCCCTGTAAAGTTTCCCATCCAGGATCAGCCCGCCACCTACCCCAGTACTGACAGTTATATAAACCAGGTTATGGTAACCCTTCCCGGCCCCATAACGGTGCTCACCTAGAGCAGCCAGGTTGGCATCATTATCCAGCCATACCGGAAGCCCGAGGGCATCTTCCAGATCCTTTTTGAGGTCAACAGCTTGCCATTTTAAATTGGGGGCAAAAAGGATCCTGCCCTCCTGGGGATCGATATAGGCAGGTACAGCCACACCAACCCCTACTGCCGGTTCATCAAGCGTGTTTACCCGGGCTATACTTGCCAGGATCCGTTTGACGACTCCTTGATACCCATCCTGGGCATTAGTAGGCCGTATATCTCCACTGGTGATCTCCCCACTGCGGTTCACCAGCGCCGAATAGATCTTGGTACCTCCCAAGTCCACAGCCAGAACTTTGCTCATCATACAGCTCCTTTTACAACAGTGAGACGCGGGGACGGCAGACTGTGTGAATAACACCGTGCCCTTTTCTAAAAAACGTATCTA
>CALGIY010000384.1 GCA_937914965.1 uncultured Thermoanaerobacteraceae bacterium
GACCCGCAAAACATGAGAAAGTAGCCCGAGTAGCCTCAGATTTAACCTTTTCCCAGAGGACATCCATCTGGGAAAGAGAAAGACCCCCTAACTTCAATCCCTGTTCCCGTGCTTTTTTCTCCATTGAACAAAACCTTTTTGTAAATTTATCTACTGCTGTCCGTAGGGTTTCTTCGGCATCAAAGCGCAGCAGTCGGCAGGTATTAACTGCTGCAAAGAGGAAGTCACCTAACTCCTTTTGCAGCTCATCTCTTTCATCATTATCCCAGGCATCCTTCACTTCCTGCCATTCCTCTTCCACCTTTAAAGCAGCCCCTTCAGCCTCCGGCCAGTCAAACCCTACCAAAGCTGCTTTTGCCTGCACCTTCTGGGACCTCTGAAGAGCCGGAAGGTATCTGGGAACTCCCGCCAACATCGATTTAGGTTCCCCTTCATCCTGTTTAATTTCTTCCCAGTTTTTCATAACTTCTGCCGCGCTGTCAACTGTTGTTTCCCCGAAGACATGGGGGTGGCGGTGAATCATCTTTTCTGTGATACCGGAAATTACCTGGGTGATGTTAAAATTCCCGGAGCGCTCCGCCAATGCTGCATTAAATACGATTTGTAGTAATAAGTCTCCCAACTCTTCACAGAGTTTATGCATATTCCCCTCATCTATGGCATCGAGCACCTCGTAGGTTTCTTCGATCAGGTATTTTTTCAGGGTCTGGTGGGTCTGCTGGCGGTCCCAGGGACATCCATCAGGTGAAAGGAGTCGATCCATTACATCCACCAGCGGGTCAAGACATATACCTGTCTCATAGACTGCTGCACTCTCCTCGCTCTCCTCCATGGCTGGTTCCCCAGCAAAGGGAGGTACATAGAGGGTTGTCAGGTGATCGGTATCCTGGCGGTCCAGCTCATAGAGGGGAATCTTAATTACTTTTTCACTCCCTCGCACACCCGCAGATTGCACCAGCAAAACCTGATGTTCATCAGGGTAGTAATCCATTAAGGTCAGCTTGACCTCTGATGCAATGGTGCGGCTGTAAAGCTGCATAATCACCAGGCCTGTCCTCCCTGGAGCGAACAGATACGGTGTCTCCCCTTCTAAATCGCAGAATTGAAAGCTGTCCGTAATAATCAATCCCTCACACGGGTCAATCCCCAGCAGCTGGTAAAGGGATTCTAAAAACCCAGGTGCCGAAAAGATCTGCAAGGATATGCCCCCAGACCGAGCCTGCTCCCGCAGTGACCGAACAACTGCTTCGCCAACCAGGGGACTTCCTGGCACCGCAAAAACAAGTGAACCCTCCTCCTGGGCTCGCTTGATCAGAAAACCGGTCATAGCAGAGTAAACCTAGTCAAAGGAATCGTACTTTTCGTAAAAACAATCGAGGGGATGTACCTGGATCCCATCCCTTAACAAGTAGGGAACCACCGGGTGCCTCTCAGTGCGCGCGTAGACAGGATAACTGCGCATTAAACTTAGGTTCCGCGACGGCAGGTCCAGGGGATCTCCCGGCCCCAACCCCACTACATAGATCACCCCGGGTAACGACATGTTGCTCTGTCTCCTTTTTTTCGTAAAGTTGGGAACCTGCTTACCTCCTCAAAATATGACGCAGATCATAAATCCTAATTTCCCCAGTCAGGAGGAGAACAGCAAAGTATACTGCTGCCCCACAGATGATGGTCAGCCCTGTGGCCATGAGGTTTCCTAAGGGGCAGAGGATGCTGTAGGTGGCAGGTATCACCATGACCATCATTGTAACAGCCAGAAGGGGACGGAGCAAGCGGCTCAATTGAGGACGGTAATCTGTAAAACGAGTAAGGAAGAACAAGTTAAGCAGGAAAACCAAAAAAAAGCCGAGGGCACTGCCAAATGCGGCTCCTTTGACACCCAAGCCTGGCAGCACAGTCAGGTGATAGTTGCAGATAATCTTAACCAGACACCCAGCCATAAGAGTAACCACCGGCAGCCAGGTGTTCCCGATCCCCTGGAGGGCACCTGCTGTGGTCTGCTGGAGTCCGGCGAACAGAGCCGCGGGGGAGAGCCAGGCAGCAACTACACCGGCAGCAGTGTCATTAAAGAGCAGTTCCATGATGGGGGTAGCGAGAAACATGAGGCCTGCTGCCGCAGGAAGGCAGAGGAGCACAGTTATACGCAGGGCAGCGCTGATCCTGCGATTGACCTCAGCACGGTTGCTGCGGGAGTTCGCTGCTGCAAGATGGGGAACCAGTGCCATGGCAATGGAGATGGTAAATATAGCTGGGAGGTAAACCACTGTTCCGGCCATCCCTGCCAACTGCCCAAACAGGGATGTAGCCTCATGAATGGTAAAACCAGCCACCTGCAAGCGGTTAGGAATAATGACAGTATCGATGACCTGGACTAAAGGGAGAACAAGGGCACCCGCGGAAATGGGAAAGGCGTAAGCAATCAGGCGTTTCAGGAGGGGGATGGTCTGCGAGCACAGCAAACCAGATCTAGTGCGGTCTGTTTTAGACTTCCTTTCTATCCACAAAAACATAAAAACAAGAATTAAGAGCCCTCCACACCCTCCGGTGAAGGTGCCGAAGGCAGCACCAGCAGCAGCATATTCTACACCCCGAGGGGCCAGTACCCAAGCAGCCAAGAGCACTGTTCCCACCCGGATCACCTGCTCCACCACCTCTGAAATGGCTGTGGGAAACATCAACTGCCAGCCCTGAAAGTAGCCACGAAAGGCAGAAACTACAGAAATCACCAGCACCGCAGGAGTAACAGCAACCAGAGAATAATAGGCCCTGGCATCTCCAAGCACCCTTTGAGCCAGGTAAGGTGCAGCACCATATAAACCAACTGCCATCAGACTACCTAATAAAAATAGAAAAACTAAAGAAATGTAAAAAATCTGGCGTGCCCCACCGCGGTCACCCAGTGATACTTTCTCTGCCACCAAGAGAGAGACAGCAACAGGAATTCCGGCAGTAGAAATGGCAAGCAGTGTGGTGTAAATAGGGTAGGCCATCTGGTAGAGACCGATCCCTTCACTCCCTACGAGCCTCGTAAAGGGGATCCGGTAAACCGCACCTAACAACTTAACCACAATGCCTGCCGCTGTCAGAACAAATGCCCCTCGTAAAAAAGATTCCGGTTTCATATCTGCCCCCTGTTTGTCCTACATCCTATCACTAAATGCTTACGAAACAGGAAGGCTCGA
>CALGIY010000385.1 GCA_937914965.1 uncultured Thermoanaerobacteraceae bacterium
CTAAACTTCGTTTTAGGGGATATCCAGGAAGTGGTAGATAAGAAATAGGATTTATTTAGTTGATGCGCTTGATGTGTTTACTAAAAATATTAGTAATTTTGTTCCATGTCAGCACCAGCATGGATAAACAGGAACAAGCAAACCCCAAGTGACGTTGTCTCTCTAATTAAAACAGCGAGGGTAAACGGTTGCTGGATATTCCATGAAAGACATCAGAGGTTCTATACTCCGGAGGAATTTGAAGAGAACTGGGAAAAGGTAGTTCACTCAGATGGCAAGGTCAACAACTTCAAGGAATTCAAGATCGTTAACCCTATGTACGCAGTACGCTTATGTGCAAGATGGATAGATATCGCCAACCAAAGGCAGCAGGAGATCCTAAAGAAGCTAGAAGGGTATAATGGCGAGTTTAAGAGGAAAGCCTAACCAATCACGATAGATCGAATTCTATGCTGTATTATTGGAGTCCCAGTTTATTACGATTGTAAATATCATTCTTAATTCTCTCAGTAACTTTTTCGATTTGACGGTCAATAACCATATTTATGGCTTCTTTTACAACGTACATCTTATGGATATACAGGTCTGATTTAAAGAATCCACTGATTATATATACATCTGTGCCAATTGGCCATCCCTCATTAATGTGGACGCTGGCATCTGCAAAGGAGTGGTTAATATGATAAGTATCAAATAATGTCTTCAATACTGGTTCAAGTTTATCAAAGATATAATCATTCCTGGTCATGTCCTTTAGGTTTTTACGTTAATGTAAACATTTTGGCCACCTAAAGTTAGGAAAGGAAAATGAGAAAGCCTAACGGTGGGTTAGGCTATAGAACATCCTTTTGGGTCGGAGAAGGTGGCGTGTAAGAAACTGTTACTGTTTCTAGATATCTACTTGTTTCATGAGATGCCTTTATTGAAAAATCATTTAGAGACCAAATGTATAATTTTTCATTATCCCTAATTGTAGGGTCTCCATATTTCTGCTGTATATTTTTATAAGTTTTTACCCAAACCGCTGTTTGATTTTCCTTGGTCCTTTCCTTTACGACAGGAGTGAATATGTACTTGATTTCAACAAGTTTGTTTTTTGCAAAAATATATTCCATTTCACAATTCAGATCAGTTATATCAAGTGAATAAGTTAAATCTCCATTGTATTCTCTGACTAATTTTGATGTTTCTATTTTTTTTTACTTCTTCTGCTTTCATTCCCCATGAAGTATTACGTAACTGAGAAAATGAGGAAAGAGAAAATAGAAGTAATAATGTTGAGAATGCAATTTTCATAATTTCTATAGTTTGGTTATACCAAATATAGTAAAAAAGCCTAACGGTTGGTTAGGCTTGAATGAGTTAATTGATATCGACTTTATACATAAAAATCAAGGAATCTTCTTCTTGAATTTCAGGATAAACCGTAGTTTCACGGGTATTCTTTTCTAAAAAAAATCCGTCATACCTAGGAAAGACTGTTGTACTTTAGAGGAATCAAGCATTTATATAATTCCGCTGGGAAAACCCATCGGAATAAAACAGGAAGGACAGGATGCTAAGCAGAAGGAATTCTCTCATGGCCGGTAAATAAAGGTTTCTGGACCTAAATTTAAGGAATATTGAAATAATTTCCATTAACGGTCCGACAATTTGCGGTCCGTTGCCAGGAATTTCGACAGCGCCGCCTCTCAGGCATGTGCACAGGGATATAGGCCTGGTAACGGGGTCATTTCCCGGAGATGACCAGGTGCCTTGTGGTGGGATCGGAAATCAGCCTGTCCATTTCCGAGTATGTGATGTCCTGGATGTCGCGTTTGATCTGCTGATAGTTCTTGGAGACTATCCCTTCGTTGGGCCTGGTGAGCTCCTGGGCACCCAGGTAACTGGATTCTTCCCTGGCGATCTCACGGTGGTTGTTTATTATCTTGCCATGGAAGGCCTTGAGGGACACCGGCATCTTGGGCTCGTCCGCCACCATTCCCACAAATTCCCCGGAGGAAAGGCTCGAGATCGCCGATGGTGGGATTGCCGAATCTAGCTGACTGGACAGACCGATGGACGTGTCGCTGGAATTTATCGATAGGCTCTGCCTGTCCTGCATGATCTTCCCAAACCTTTCGGAAAGCTGTTTTGCAGTCTCCCCTGAGACCTGTCCGCTGATCACGTTTCCCACTATGTTCAATATGACGTCGGCCTGGTCCCTGCCATAGTCCTTTCGGAGCTGGGAAATGTCCTGCACGCAAAGACTGGTGGCCACTTTGTTGCTCCTGGCCGTAGCGATCAGGCTATCTATATTGTTCAGGTAGATGGTCGGGAACTCATCGAAGATAAGGCTGCACTTGAGCATCCCCTTTCTGTTGACCTGCTTGATCAAACGGTTTACGAAAAGCGATATCACGGCCCCATAGATCTGGATCTTCTGAGGATTATTGCCCATGCAAACAATCTTGGGTGATTTTGGGTTGTTGATGTCAAGCGTAAAATCATCGCCTGTCATTACCCAATACAACTGGGGCGAGGACAGTCGGGCCAGGGCGATCTTTGCCGAGGCGACCTGGCCTTCGAGCTGTTCCATGACATTGTTCAGGTAGGCATTGACAAAGGGGTTTATCAGTACCTGGATCTCCTCCTGGCTCCGCAACAGGGAGAACAGCCGGTCATAGTCCTGCTGCATGAGCTCAATTACGTGCGGAAGGGTGCAGAACTCTCCGTTACGGTAGCACCTGAGGTACCAGATCACGGCGGTCAAGAGGTTGATAGCCGATTCCACGAAGAAATCACCCTGCCGCTTTACCCATTCCCTGTTCAGGCCCAACAGAATGGTCCTGGCAGATTCAGCTGCATCGGTGATGTCGCTCATTGCCGAGGGTTCCAGGGGATTGCACCTGTGGGTCCTGGAGAGGTTGTCAAAGTCAATCCGGAAGAAGCTCATTTTCTTTCCTCCCCTTAACCAGTGATGGTATGCTATTTTGGAGAGATCATCGTACTTAAAGTCGTACACCAGCATGGAAAAACCTTTTTTAATGTGCTGGGAGATGATATGGCGGATTACGTAATATGATTTGCCCGATCCGGGGTTTCCCAGGACCAGGGTCGCCCTGAATGGATTGATTATGTTGATCCAGCCCGTTCTCCTTCGGTCACCTAAACGGTACTGGTAGGGAAGGTTGATGGAATATTCGTTTTCCAGCAGGTCCTCCTGTTGGGGAAAGGTCTGGTTCCGCAGGTTGAATATGTCCTGGCCTGACAGACCGGTCCAGAGTATCCGGGCAATGGTGGTCATGCCCTTGATAACGGCCAGGACGCCCGCGGTGCTCAATACATAGTATACCGACAGTACCGCAGGGGTGGCACCTAGCAGGCGGAAAATGAGGCCGCTGGAAAAAAAAAGGCAGATTCCCGAGAGCAGCCAGGCAAATGCTCCGGTAAGATGGAACCGGGTGCCCTTCTTTCCCCTGGTTCCCACCATGGAAACGAGCAGGAACAATAGGCAAAAGAACTTGCAGCGGTTAAAGGTGTCCAGGAGCCCCGTGCCCGCAATGGAGTTCAGGATCCTATCGGTCAAGGGCCAGCTCATACCTATCCTGCTGAACCAGTGATAACCCACATGGTAGAAGTGCAGAACGAGCAAGGACACGGCAATCAGCCTGCCCATGTCCGATATTTTTTTCAGTGCCTGGATATTTTCGGTATTGTTCATTTCGATTGGGATTTGGGTATCATAGTTTAAGTGACCAGTGCGTGGGACTTTTGTGTTTTTTTACCCAGGTGCTTTCCTCCCGCTGGCCCATCCGGAGGACGCTGATGTCTAAGCCCAGCCTCCTTTCGTGGAGCGCGCACCGCATCAGGTGGTCGACCACCACGATCTCGCAGGGACCGTTGGGCTTACCGGGTATCTCGACAAGTTCGATCCCCTGTCTCCGGAGCCGATCTGCAAGAGAGTTTTCCCTATTTCCGGAATTCTCCAGTTCCCGCTGCAGGATGGTGCGTATACGTGAACGGGAGGTAAGTACGCCTGGGGAGTCCTTCAGGCTGTATGGGTTGGGGGAACGGAGTCCGGGCGAGAGGTGGGAGCCGGGGATCCCTTTGCTTATGGCCCTTTGGCATTTGTCGGTCATGTAGTAGATCAGGCCTTTTTTCGCATCGCCCGAACAGTCCCTGGGGCTCATCGCACGTATATTGAAAGGCCTTAGCAGGGCGTTCCATTCCTGTAAATCTGAAAAGCTATATGTTTCCTGGAGATAGAGCAATATGTCACGGAGAGCCTTTGTGAGGGGCTGACCGGCCTGGAGGAGCTCTTTCCTGGGCAAGGGACGCTCCTGCTGGTCACGTGCATATCCCATTGCGCTGACCAGTCCGAAATCATCTTCCAGTCGTTTTGCAGCGGGGAAGGAAAGCCGCTGCCCCAGCCTGTGCGTATAGATTTGGCTCCCATCGCTGCGTATGTTCGTTGATACGATGTGCAAATGGGGGTGGAAGGTGTCCGTATGCCTATA
>CALGIY010000386.1 GCA_937914965.1 uncultured Thermoanaerobacteraceae bacterium
TATGTGCCCCCAGATCCTGTAGCCAGCACTATGGTGTTAAACTCTATATCCATCTGCTTCTCTTGAGTGTGAATCTCCTCCATAGCGTCAAAGTAACCCAAAGAGCCAAGTCCATATGAAGCTCCCTCTGGAATTATGTAACATCTCT
The DNA here is from genome assembly GCA_937914965.1 of uncultured Thermoanaerobacteraceae bacterium. Lineage (GTDB taxonomy): Bacteria > Bacillota > DSM-12270 > Thermacetogeniales > Thermacetogeniaceae > CALGIY01. Next base: position 149 of record CALGIY010000386.1, read on the forward strand.
CTCCATTGGCTGTTCTCTCCTTAGAGATATTTTTCATGATTATGGCTCTAGATGAGGAGTACTCCTCTATAGAACAAAAGATTATCTCTGCACCAAAAAGGAGGGAGAAAGACTGATTGCCTTTACCAGCAACGCAAGCCCGCTTTTTATGCTAGGAGCAGTGGGAATCGGGATGTACGGAAACCCTTCTCTGGGACCTTTGATCGCTATAATCCATTACCTATCCAACTTCCTCTGCGGCATCGTTTTAAAAGCCTTTTCTGGTCACAAGGCACCAGCTCTCTCTAACTCAGGAAAACAAAATATCTTGTTGAGTGCAGGGAAAGCCTTTACCGCATCATCCCAGTTGAAATCAAAAAGTTTTGGTAAACTACTAGGAGAAACAGTGCACAATGCAAGCCTGACGATTTTGACCATCGGCGGATTTATTACATTTTTTTCTGTGCTGGTGGGAGTCCTTCAAGCAGCAGGAATTTTTTCTCTCTTACTACACCTGCTTACTCCTCTAACCAGTTATTTTCACCTTGACCAAACCCTGATCCAGGGTATTTTCTTCGGCTTTTTTGAAATTACAATCGGAATAAATGAAATAAGCCACAGCTCATCCAGCCTGCTTGCACAACTAGTGGCCATAGAAGTGCTCCTGGCCTGGAATGGACTGGCCATTCAGGCTCAGATAACAGGAATGGTAATAGATAGTGACCTCAGCACCACCCCGTACTTTTTAACCAGGTTGCTGCAGATACCAATGGCAATTCTAATAACACTTCTGGTTTCCCTGCTGCCGCTGGATGAACTACTAGCAGTAACAGCTTTTTCTGGGTCCAGAATTGCCCCTCTGCTTTGGGGAGGAGCAATTGCTCTATTGAGCATTCTTTTCTTCCTCGTTTATGGTTTCGGAGAATATCTGTTCAGGATTACCCGCAAGAAGATAATCATTATTCGCTAGAACCTACTTCATCTGGTTTAATTCATCCCGGGCTTGACCGACTACTGTTAGGCTTTGATTGAGGTTTTTCTCCAACCTGCTTAACATGTCGTCAGCATATTCGGTCGCCCCGCTCTTAATCTCCTTAGCTAGGCGCTTTGACTGAGAAATAATCTCTTCTGCAGATTCCTTGGCTTGTCTTGATAGTTCACCTTCATCGGTCATGCGTTTGACCTCTTCCCGAACATCAGCTAAAATGCGGTCTGCCTCCTGGTGAGCTTCCTCAATCAGACGCTCCCTCTCCTTGCTCAACCACTTGGCCTGGTGAACTTCTTCGGGAAGGAGTGTCCTGAGTTTGTCGATGTACTCCAGCAACGCCTCTTCATTGAGGAATACATTTCCCAGAACTCTTTTACTGTTTTGAATCATGTCTTCCAGTTCATCCAAAACATTAAAGATACTCAGATCCATTCTCATCACACCTCAGGTTTCTTGTTTGTAAATTTAGCACTCAGCCATGCGGCTACTCCCGGTGAAACAAACCCAGTCACATTTCCGCCTAGACTGGCAATTTCTTTGACAATACTGGAACTCAAAAAAGAATACTTTGGTTGGGATACTAAAAAAATTGTATCCAAATTCGGATTCAGCTTGCGATTGGTCAGAGCCATCTGAAACTCATATTCAAAATCAGAAACAGCACGCAGCCCGCGGATAATAACCCGGGCTTTTTTCTGGCATGCAAAATCGACTAATAACCCATAAAAACAATCAACTTCGACATTTTTCAAATGAGTGCATTCTTTGGCGATCATAGCTACCCGCTCTTCGATAGTAAAAAGAGGGTTTTTCCCACTATTGACACTGACAGCAACGATAACTTGATCAAATATTTGGGCAGCTCTGTCGATGATATCCAAATGACCATATGTAAAAGGATCAAAACTGCCAGGGTAGACCGCGATCCTCAATTTCACCAACACCTTTTTATGAATCTTAGCTAATCTTGATCAGAATCTTGATCAGAAAAA
>CALGIY010000387.1 GCA_937914965.1 uncultured Thermoanaerobacteraceae bacterium
GTTGGCGACCAGGACCTTACTCATAAAATCACGGGGTTTTTTATGAGTAAGGTCCTGGTCGCCAACTATAATTTTTCCCCCGCTTATAGAACGAAGTCCAGTAAGGGCCTCTGCCAACTCTCGTTGACCATTGCCAGCAACACCAGCAATACCCAGGATCTCCCCAGACATCACCTCAAGGGAAAGATTCTTTACCGCAAGCAGTCCCTGGTCCCCAGGAACACTGATCCCCTGTACAGATAAAACAGGTTCCCCCTCAGCGCTGGCTTTACCCGCGGTGGTAAAGAGGACATCCCTTTCCACCATCATCCTGGTCAATTCCTTTTCGCTTGTTTCTTTTACGGCAGCTGATCCAGCATTCTTTCCCTTTCTGAGCACAGTGATCTGGTCAGCGACCTCCATCACTTCCTGCAGCTTATGGGTAATAATAATAACAGACTTGCCGCCTGCAGCCATCTGGCGCAGTGTCTGAAAAAGATCCCTGGTTTCTTGAGGGGTCAGTACCGCAGTTGGCTCGTCCAGGATTAGCAGATCAGCGCCCCGGTAGAGGAGTTTTAAAATCTCTACCCGCTGTTTTTCACCGATTGACAACTGCCAGACCTTTGCATACGGGTCAACCTTCAAACCGAACTCTTGAGCAATCCTGGATAGATCTCCTGCATAATCTTTCATTCTCAAGGAAATCTGTTTCCAGGAAATAGTACCGAGGATCACATTTTCTGTAACTGAAAATGAATCCACCAGCCGGAAATGCTGGTGTACCATACCGATCCCATAATCAAGGGCCTGGCGCGGGGAACGGATCACAACCCTTTTTCCCCGCAGCCAGATTTCCCCTGCATCGGGCCTATATAAACCACTCAAAATGCTCATCAGGGTACTCTTCCCTGCGCCGTTTTCTCCCAGGAGGGCATGAATTTCACCGGCAAGAACCTTGAAATTTACATTCTTATTAGCAATAACTCCAGGAAATTGTTTGGTAATACCCCGCATCTCGACAACTGCCTTAGACACAATACAGCCTCCTGTGAGTTAACTAATTTTTGGGAATAGTACCATCTACACCCTCAACAAACCAGTCAAAGCCGAGCATCTCTTCATCTGTCATTTTCTGACCCGCAGGAACCTTAATGTTACCCTGCTGATCCTTGACAGGGCCAGTGAAGACATCCCATTCACCAGCAGAGATCTTTTGTTTTTTATCTTCAACCAATTTTTTGACATCTTCAGGTACCAGAGAGCTCATCGGAGCCAAATCCACAACATTGTCAGCCATCGTACCCCAGTACGGTTCGTTGGTCCATGTTCCCTCTTTTACAGCATTAACAACATTAACATAGTAGGGTCCCCAGTTCCAAACAGGGGAAGTCAGGTAACCTTTTGGAGCAAACTTGGACATATCACTGTTATAACCAATGCTGTAAACTCCCTTTTCCTCAGCTGCCTGGAGTGGTCCCGGTGAATCCTGATGCTGGGCGATAACATCAGCGTCTTGCTCCAGCAAACTCTTAGCCGCATCTTTTTCCTGGGGCGGGTTAAGCCAGGTATTGGTCCAAACAACTTTAACAACAGCATTCGGGTTAACCTCCCGGACACCAAGGGTAAAGGCGTTGATACCCCTTACTACCTCCGGAATGGGGAAAGCAGCTACATAGCCAATCACATTAGTTTCAGTCATTTTACCAGCAATGAGCCCTGACAGGTAACGTGCCTGATAGATCCTACCGAAATAATTGCTGGCATTGTCCGCTGTCTTAAAACCAGAGCAGTGCATAAATGTAACATCAGGATACTTTTCTGCTACACTAATCGTCGGATCCATGAAACCAAAACTTGTTGTGAAGATTATCTTATTTCCATCCTCGACTAATTGGGTAATAACTTTTTCGGCATCATTGTCACTAACACTTTCGACAACTGTTGCTTTAACATCAGGAATTTTGGACTCCAGATATTTACGGCCCTGGTCATGGGTGTAACTCCAACCATGATCACCAGCAGGACCTACAAAGACAAATCCAACCTTCATCTTGTCTGCATCTTTGGTCTCTGAGTTATCGGAACCACACCCCATCAGCCCAAAGGTAAGCACCAAAAGCAGAGCTATCCAGACAGCCGACTTGCGTAAAGTAGACATCGTTTCCAACCTCCAGTTAATGATTCTCTTTTTCTCCAGTTCCTTACGATATATGGTTATAAATCCGTTTTTCACCCCCAATCATACAAAACAAGCATAACAAATTACTTTTCAATAAAATTAATCAAAATCCTGCATAAAGGGTTAAAAAACTAGATTTTAATCAATAAATAGTGGAAAAAATAAAAAGGCACCCTTAAAAAGTGCCTTTTTTACCCAATTTCATGTTAATGTCTCTCGCTCTCGCTTTGCACCTGGGCCTTTTTTTTGAGGTCATCGATAGTTGCGTACTCAGAAGCTGTTTCGATGTCTGTTGTCCTGAGTTTGCCCCTTTCACCAGCTTGAGCCG
>CALGIY010000388.1 GCA_937914965.1 uncultured Thermoanaerobacteraceae bacterium
CCCGGCACACCTCTTGTTACCGCCCCGGCGGGGGCGTTGGATTTAGCCACCATCTGCTGTCAGGATGTTTCCCTCAAGATGTGATGTATTGAGACCTCCGGCGAATTTCAAAACCAACCCGCGGATCCCCCTATCAAGTACCAGGAGATTGGACCCATTACCAATAACCGTAATCGGCAAATCATGTTTTCGGGTAAACAACAGTGCTTCCTGGACATCCTCTTTCGTCCAGGGAATCACCAGCAGATCTGCTGGTCCCCCAACACGCCAGGTCGTAAACCTTTCCATGGGAGCCCGGGCCAGGACCTGACCGCTTATCTTCTGTCTCAGTTCAAAAGCTAATTCCTGCCAGTCCATAGCACGCAACCCCTCAATTTTCTTTATAATGCTGCACAAGATTCGAAGCAAGGTTTCTGCCTACAGTCCAGACATTTCCTGCACCCACAGTCAGAATGGTATCACCACTTCGAAGTTCTTTGAGCAGGTATTGCACCACATCATCAAGCATGCTGATATGAATCACATTCTTACCGTTTTTTTGCAGTTCCTGAACAATTAGCTTTGCTGTAACGCCATTCATTGGACTCTCACCCGCAGAGTAAATATCGGTAACGATGATGAGATCACTCCCATCAAAGGCCATCCCAAACTCCTCTTTCAATGACTGCGTCCTAGTATAGCGGTGGGGTTGAAAAATGGTAATCGTTCTCCCCCTCTTGATACTAAGAGCAGCTTTCATCAAGGCCTTTATCTCTGTAGGATGATGAGCATAGTCATCAATGATTCTGATACCATCGTACTGGGCCACCAGTTGAAAACGGCGATGAACGCCCTGGAATTGGGCGAGAGCACCCGCCACCTCGGGGAAATCCAATCCCAAGTGCATCCCTACAACAACTGCCGCCAGGGCATTTTGTACATTATGAAAGCCCGGCACCGAAAGTTTCAAAGTACCCAAGAAACTGCCGTCCTGATAAATATCAGCCTCTGTCGAAAAACCATTCTGGACGATATTGCAGGCCAGATACTGCGGGTTTCCTTCTAAACCGTAAGTAACGGCATTGATACCCCTTGTATCTAAGCGAAGTACATTTGCATTATCGCTGCAGAGAACAGCTAGGCCACCTGGTCTGATGCGTGCCAGGAAATTCTGAAAAGCCTGCAGAATTCCACTAAAATTTTTGTAATAATCCATGTGGTCATCGTCTATATTTGTAATAACAGCAATATATGGATTTTGCTTGAGAAAAGAACCATCGCTTTCATCTGATTCGGCAACAAGGTATGTGCCCTTGCCCAACCTGGCGTTACCACCTAGCCCAGTAACCTGCCCCCCGATTAGGCAAGTGGGGTCAAGACCACATCTGGCTAGGACAGAAGCGATCATAGCGCTTGTTGTTGTTTTGCCGTGGGAACCTGTAATGGCAATACCTTGATAAGACTCCATAACTTGTGCCAGCAGTTCCCCGCGTGTCACCACAGGCAAACCGCTCTGGCGGGCGGTGCATAACTCGATATTGGAGGGCTGTATGGCAGAGGAAACAACCACTACATCCACATCATTTGCTATATTTTCTGCTCCGTGACCAATGTTAATTACTGCTCCCTGCTGCCTCAAACTGTCAGTAACAGGTGAGGTGGCAAGATCAGAACCGCTTACCCGCATCCCCATCTCTAGTAGGACTTGGGCAAGACCACTCATACCCACACCACCGATTCCAATAAAGTGATACCACTTGCCAGCCACTGAAATAATCTCCTCCCTTATGCGCTGCATCAGAATCATCTTCGATTGTCACAACATCAGTTTATGTCTTACCGACTGGGGAGGTGACAGAGAGACTTTTTGCCAGTTTTGAGAAGGACACCAGCAATCAAGTTCCCTGCTTCTGGCCGCCCTATCCCGCGGGACCGGTCAGCGAGTTCCTGGCGTAAGTTACTGTCCCCAGCAAGCATTTCAATTTCACCTAGCAGACTTCCAGGTGTTAGTTCCTTTTCTGTAATCAAATGTGCTGCCCCCTGGCGCTCCAGAAAACGAGCATTGTGCAATTGGTGATCCCCAGTTGCAAAGGGGTATGGTATCAAGACCGCTGGAATCCCCCTAGCAGTTATCTCCGCAAGTGTTGCCGCCCCAGCACGGCTGATCACCATATCCGCTGCTGCCAAACCATATTCCATTTCTTCCAGGTACGGTTTGATAACTAGTTTGCCTGTTTGGGCGGTGTCTATTCCCAGAGAATCCATCTCCTGGATGAACTGATGGTATTCAGTCCTGCCAGTCAGGTGAAGGATCTGCAGTCGTGGAGGGGCAGCCTTACTCGAATAAATCTCCTGGTATATTTCCAGCATCACCTGGTTTAGCGTGCGCGCCCCCCTGCTCCCCCCGGTAACTAGAAGTGTCAAGATACCTGGCCCAAAGCCGAAATATCTAAGCCCTTCCTGGCGATCTACATTAAGGATCTCCCGGCGCACTGGAAGTCCTGAATGGATTAAATTCGCTTTTGCCGGAAAAGATCCCTTGTCTACTGGAAATGTAGTAAAAGTTACCTCTGCCCAGCGCGACAGCAGTTTATTGGCCATCCCGGGGACAGAATTCTGCTCATGCAAGTAAAGAGGGATACCCAACCTTGCCGCAGCCAATCCAAGGGGTACAGAAACATATCCTCCGGTGGCAAAAACAGCATGGGGCTGGAACTCCTTGATAACTCTCATCCCCTCTAAGTATCCCTTTCCCAGGGAAGCAATGTCCTTCACCCCCTGCAGGGATACTTTTCGTGGCCACTTAACCGCCGTAATCTGGCGAAAGGGATATCCAGCCCGAGGCACCACTTTACTTTCTAAACCTTCCCCGGTTCCCACAAATAAAATTTCGCATTCAGGATCTGACTCCCGAAGTAAACCAGCAACAGCCAGTGCAGGATAGAGGTGGCCACCTGTACCGCCGCCGGTGATCAGTACACGCATCGCTCAATTCTCCTATTCTTCCACATAATGCGATATATTCAACAGAATGCCGATTCCCAGCAAATTCAATGTTAAAGAAGAACCCCCATAACTGATAAACGGCAGTGTGATACCAGTTACTGGCATACTACCTGTGACCACTCCGATATTAATTACCGCCTGCAGCACCACCATCATGGTAAGTCCTGTAGCCAGCAAGGCTCCGAAGAGATCAGGCGCTTTTAAAGCAATCTTCAGCCCCCTCCACAAAAAAACCAAAAAAAGTAAGAGAACAAAAGTTGCGCCAATAAACCCCAGTTCTTCAGCTAGTACTGCAAAAATAAAATCTGTATGCTGCTCCGGCAGGTAGAGAAACTTCTGTCTCCCCTGTCCGAGCCCCACCCCAAAGATGCCCCCAGATCCTACCGCTAAAAGGGACTGAATCGTTTGAAACCCTGTTTTCAGGGGATCAGCCCAGGGATTGCGAAAAGCCATCAGCCGCCTCATCCGGTAGGGCTCCATGCAAATGGCAAGACCCACCAGCCCCCCACCCAGGAGAGCCAGACAAGATAAATGGCTGAATTGCGCTCCTGCAGCCAGCAGCATCAGAAACGCTGTGCCTGCAATGGTGACGGTTGTCCCCAGGTCTGGCTGTTTGAGGATCAGGAGACAAACAATTCCCAAAAATACCATGGGGATAAAAATCCCCTGGACCAGCTTCTTGACCTGGTTATGCCTTTCAGATAAATATTTCGCCAAAAAAATAACCATTGCTAACTTGGCGATCTCTGAAGGCTGGATAGTAAGTAACTCACCTATCCCGATCCAGCGGGTTGCATCCTTGATGGTAATCCCAACTCCTGGTACAAATAAAAGCAGCAAAAGTAAAACAGCCAATCCAAAAAACAGGTTCGCCCATTTTTTATAGATCTTGTAGTCAATCTTCATCACCACGATCATACCGGCAATCCCCAGGAGTGCCCAAACCAATTGGCGTTTGAAATAGTGGGCGCCATCCGCATAGTTCACTTGAGCATAAACATAACTCGAACTGTAAACCATCACAATTCCAACTGTTAACAAGAGGAGTATGACCAGAAAAAGGATGAAATCAGGGGCCCTGCGCTGTTTCTTCACTTCAACCCCTCCTTATAGACCCAAAACCAACTTTCGAAAAATGTCACCCCGCTCCTCATAATCGCGGAACATATCCCAACTAGCACATCCCGGCGAGAGCAGGACTACATCACCGGACCGGGCAAGATCGTGTGCAGTCTGGACAGCCTCCGTAAGGGTACCTACATCCCAGATTTGTTTAAATCCCACATCCAGCACAGCCTGCCGAAACAAAGGGGCAGCCTCACCAAGGAGGATGAGAGCTTTTACCTTTTCCTTGATCTTTTGTGCCAGCTCTCCCAGACCACTTCCTTTGTGCCTCCCACCGGCAATCAGGATTACTGGACCATCGAAAGAAGCTAAGGCCTTCATAACTGCGTCTGGATTGGTACCTTTAGAGTCATTGATATACCGCACCCCATCCACCACCCTCACATCCTCTACGCGGTGGGCAACGCCGGGAAATGAAGAGAGAGCAGCTGCCACGGTTTCTTTACTAATCCCAGCCAGAAGAGACACAGCAGCTGCAGCCAAGGCGTTTTCCAGGTTATGGGGTCCAGGTATTCTTACATCGCGCAAGGTACAAAGAGTTTCTTCTTTTCCTTGAAAAGTGTAAACAATCTGATCTCCTTGAACTCCTATCCCCACATCTGGAAGGTTAGCGCGTGAAAAACCACATACTTGGCTGGGAATAGCGTCAATGTGTTCTGCCAACCAGGAATCGCCAAGATTAACCACCGCATAATCATCTTGTTCCTGGTTTTCAAAAATGCGGGCCTTGGTTCTTCCATATGTCTTTAGGTCGCCATGCCTGTCCAAGTGATCCGGAGTAAGGTTCAGTAAAACAGCAATATATGGCCGAAACCGCTCAATGCGCTCCAGCTGAAAAGAACTAACTTCCACAATCCAGTATTTAACTTCTTTTTGGTGCTCCGAAACCCGCTCCACTTCTTGGATTAAAGGCACTCCAATGTTTCCTGCAACCTCAGCCGGAACCCCGGCCTTATTAAAAATGTAGCCCAGCAAGGAGGTAGTAGTGGTTTTCCCATTGGTACCTGTAACAGCAATGATCGGTTCTTTAATATACCTCCCTGCTAGTTCCAGTTCACTCCATATTGGAATACCATATGCTTCTGCAGCCTGTACAGGTTCTATGTTCCTGGGAACACCAGGGCTGACGATGATCAGGTCATAGTCTCCGGCCTTAATTTCCGGGTAACCACCTGTGATCAAAGTAATCGGCAGTTCTATTAAGTCTTTAAGCCCTGAGATTTTTTCTTTTTTGTCTACACCTGTGACCAGTGCCCCCTGTTTTGCCAAAAAACGGGCCGCAGCCTGCCCGCTCCGGGCCATCCCGATGACAAGCACCTTTTTACCATGTAAATTAGTCATAGCTCATATCTCCTTACCTAATAACTAAATTGCCAGAAGACCCAAGATGGCAAAACAAAACCCCAACAGCCAGAAAAAACTCACAACCCTGACCTCCGGCCAACCTGACAGCTCAAAATGGTGATGCAGGGGGCTCATCTTAAAGACGCGTTTGCCAGTCAACTGAAAGGATATCACCTGGATAACCACAGAGAGCACCTCAAGGACAAAGACTCCTCCCAATAACAATAAAACCAACTCTGTTCCAGTGATCACAGCAAGCGCCGCCAGTGCGCCTCCCAGGGCAAGGGACCCCGTATCACCCATAAAAACCTTAGCGGGGTAGTGGTTGAACCGTAGAAAACCCAAACAACCTCCGGCAAGGGCAGCTGCAAAAAGCGCTGCCGCCTGATGCCCCGTTTTCAATGAAATAAAAACATAAACAATACTAGCGATCACCATCAAACCGCTGGCCAGGCCATCAAGACCATC
>CALGIY010000389.1 GCA_937914965.1 uncultured Thermoanaerobacteraceae bacterium
CTTTCCCTACACGACGCTCTTCCGATCTACGATTAACTATGAGGTTGTTTGTATGGTCAGCGAGCGGGTGCCCAGAGTTTATCTGGGTGCAGAGAATCTTCCTATTATTTCTTGTTGAGCAAGATAATTAAGGATATAATTATCTTCAAGGATTGACGGTGGTGATATTTTTTGGAAATACATTCTTACAGTCCAGTAACAACAGAAGCGATTGGCCGGGAATTAGGAAAGATGCTGGGTTCCGGGGATTTTGTTTCATTGACCGGAGATCTGGGTGCGGGGAAAACCCTTTTTGTCCACGGGATTGCTTCCGGGTTGGCGGTCAAAGGCCCAGTTTCCAGTCCAAGCTTCCTTATTATTCAGGAATACCAGGGTAGATACCCGATTTTCCATTGTGATTTTTACCGCTTAGGATCATACCAGGAGTTAGAGGATATCGGGTGGGAAGAATACTTCAATAGGGGAGGCATTATTCTCGTGGAATGGGGAGACCTGATCCCTGAGGCTCTTCCCGTGGATTACCTGAAAATCGAAATCAGTCAAGTTGGGCGAGAAAACGGGCGCCTTCTTCGTTTTATCCCACATGGTAAGCACTATGAAGCAGTGATCAAGGAGTTGGCAATAAAATGCGAGTCCTGGGCATAGAAACATCTACTTCTGTAGTTTCCGTTGCAGTAGCAGCGGATCGACAAGTTATGGGAGAGTTTTCCCTGACCACAAAACACGGCCATATGGAACATTTGCTTCCTTTAATAGATTATCTCCTTACCAGTCTAGGAATGACTACTGCTGATCTTGACGGCTTTGCAGCCTCGGTAGGACCAGGTTCTTTTACCTCTCTTAGAGTGGGGTTGTCAACCTGTAAGGCACTGGCACATGCAGTTGATAAGCCAGTGGCAGGGGTTCCTACCTTGGACATTCTCGCCTGGGGGCTGCAGGGAACACCGGATCTTATCTGCCCGGTTTTATGTTCCCGCAAGGATGAAATCTATACCGCTGTTTATGTGAGCTCAAAAGAGGGGATTAAGCGCTTGAGCAGTTACCTGGCTCTCAATCCGGCTGATTTGGCTGAACGATTGAGCGGTGAACTGCGTGCTAGAATTACTTTTACCGGAGATGGTTCCAAGGCTTACTGGCCTATATTGCAGGAAAGCTTTGGAGAGAGGGCGGTTTTGGCTGACCCATCCAGGATGTGGCCGCGTGCCGGATTAACAGCAATCTTGGGTTCAGATATTTTGCGCGAAAAGGGGAAAAAGGAGCCCGGGGCGGTGCATGCACTTTATGTTAAGCCGCCAGCTATTCGGGGTCGGAGTTGATTATGGAAGAGACAAACAGCGATTTTACCATACGCTACATGGCGAAAGAGGATATCGATCAGATTCTATTGATCGAGCAGTGTTCTTTTCCTGCGCCTTGGACCGCAAGGTCCTTTCTGAGTGAACTCCAGAATAAATTTGCCAGGTACTTTGTGCTGATCGACCAGGAGAGGTTGTTTGGCTATGCCGGGATGTGGCTTTTTGCAGGAGAATCGCACATTACTACTATCGCAGTCCATCCTGATTATCGTTCCCAGAAATATGGACGGCTGCTGATGAAGCTGTTGATTGACTGCTCAATTGACTATGGGGCCGATACAATGATTCTGGAGGTCAGGGAATCCAACACTCCTGCCATCAGACTTTATTCTAGTCTGGGGTTCCGGAAAATTGGGATTCGCAAGAACTACTACCTGGAGACCCATGAGGATGCTATTGTTATGCTGTGTAGTCTCAAGCAGGATAAAAAGGAAGAGGAGGATGATGAACATGCTCATCAGGGGGGTAGTTGACCGCATTGAGGGTGACAAGATAATCGTTTTACTGACTGATGAAGGAATTGTTGTGCATTGGCCGCGGCAGTTCTTGCCCGAGGCACAGGAAAGTGACATCCTGTGTTTCGATGTGAAGATGGAGGTACCTGCTTCAGAGGTTAAGAAGATGTCGCCGAAAAGTCTACTGGAACGTCTGGCCTGGCGCCCTGATTGATAAAAATTCTCAGGTATGTGCATAATATCAGGGAGATCTTCCATTCAAGGAGGTGACCCTGGTGACTGATAAAAAAGGGCTTACTGTGGAGCAGGGGAAAAGGAAGGTAAAGCGGGTTGCTGGTGATTGGTCAGAGGACACCGGTAAAAACCCGGATGACTTGGAAGTCAGTGATGAAGAGGATATTTAATACGTACGCTAGAGGGAGTTAGGAGAAATGCCAGCAACATGGATACTGGGTATTGAGTCAAGTTGTGATGAGACTTCTGCAGCTGTGGTCAGGGATGGGAACTATATAGCCTCCAATGTTGTTGCTTCACAGATAGCCATTCACCGGAAGTTCGGAGGCGTGGTTCCCGAGGTTGCTTCCCGCCAGCACCTGGAGAAAGTTACTTTTGTTGTGGATAAAGCTTTAAAGGATGCCGGTCTTGGCTTTGACGACATTGACGGTATCGCCGTTACAGTAGGTCCCGGTCTAATTGGTGCTCTATTGGTGGGAGTTGCTGCAGCCAAGGCCTATGCTTATGCTTTAGAAATTCCTCTCCTGCCAGTACACCATTTGGAAGCTCATATTTCTGCAAATTTTCTTGCGCATACAGATCTGGCCCCTCCTTTTATCTGCCTGGTAGTTTCGGGCGGTCACACTAGTCTTATCCATCTGAGGGATCACTTATCATATGAGATTCTCGGTGCTACGCGGGATGACGCTGCCGGGGAAGCTTTCGATAAAATAGCCCGGGTTTTAGGACTTCCCTATCCCGGGGGTCCTGCTTTAGAGGAACTTGCCAGCGGGGGAAACCCACAAGCAGTAAAGTTCCCCAGGGCGTGGTTGGGAGAAAACAGCCTGGAATTCAGTTTCAGTGGGCTGAAAACATCTGTTTTAAATTATTTGAAGCGCAATAAAAAAGAGGGAAGGGAACCTTCTCTTCCTGATGTGGCAGCCAGTTTTCAGGATGCAGTTGTGGATGTGCTAGTAGAAAAAACAATTCTCGCTGCCAGGCTTACTGGAGTGCGAAAAGTGGCCCTTGCCGGTGGAGTGTCCGCTAACTCTGTTCTGCGTGAACTTTTCCAACAGAAAGCGGACCAAGAGGGTCTGGAGTTTTACTTCCCCGAGAAAAAGTTGTGCACTGATAATGCAGCGATGGTGGCCTGTGCAGGGTATTATCACTACTTGGTCAGGGATTTTGCTCCTCTTAACCAGGAAGCCTGCGCAAACTATCCACTAATTGTTGATAAATTGTAATGGCAAGATGGTCCTATAAGTTAACATAATAGAATAAGTCCTGTTACTTTTGGGGATAAGTTAAGGATAGGTTTAATAGTTTAGCGGTTAGAATCCACAATAGCTGTGGATATCTTTGTGGATATGTGGATAATCTTAATAAAATCAATCATTTTGTTCCGGGGCGGTGTATATGCGGCCAATTTTATTGCAAATCGGAATGCTGAGAGTTTTCAGTTATGGCTTTTTTGTAGCGTTAGGGATTGTTGCGGCAACTTTATGGATGGTGCGGCAGGTCAGGAAAGAGGGAAAGTCGCCAGAGTTTGTATTGGATATAGTGCTCCTTGCAGCAGTCTTCGGCATTATCGGGGCGCGTTTGTTTTTTGTTTTCCTATATGAACCTGAGTATTACCTTGCTCATCCCCTGCGGATTTTTTACCTCCCAGAGGGTGGGTTGGCCTTTTATGGAGCGTTAATCTTTGGTCTCGCTGCTATTTTGATATATTTGTTCCGTAAAGGTATCCCAGTCCTTTCTTTTTTAGATCTTGTTGCCCCTGCAACAGCCCTGGGCTATGCTGTCGCCCGGGTCGGTTGTTTTATGAATGGCTGCTGCTATGGGAAACCAACAACCGTGGCCTGGGGGGTTGTTTTCCCGGTGATCGATGGCTTACAACGTCATCCAACACAATTATATGCCTCAGCTGCAAGCTTGCTCATCTTTTTCATTCTGGTGTTGATGTTCCGCAAGGGAACACGTTTTTCAGGCCAGATTTTCTGCATTTCCCTGATTCTCTATGGTCTTTGCCGGTCAGTTGTGGAGTTGTTCCGAGAAAATACCGAGCTCCAGGGCGGTGCCAGTACAGCTTCACTGACAGCTTTACTGCTGTCTGTTGTCGGTGGACTGTTTTATTTATATCTATCCAGGCGCAGTAAGCTGCAGCAGTGATATGAATAGAGATGGATATAAGAAGAACCCCCTATAATAGGGGGTTCTTTGTTGTTAACCTATCTGTAGAAGACGTGATTCCCAATCCGGCAGATATAAGTAAGGGTTCTAAAGAACGCGGTGCTTTGAGCTGTAGCGGGATTGCAGAAGTAAACTGCTCCATCTACTGGATCCCAGCCGCTCAAGGCTCCTTCTGCGGCACGGATTGCTGAGGCTGTTGGGGGAAGATTAATTGTACCGTTTTGCACTGGTTCGAACTGCCAGGGTTCGTAAATTACATCCCAAAGATTGTTGGGGAACCGCGGGTCAGGTATTCTGTTGAGTATCACTGCCCCGACGGCAACCTGTCCTTCAAAGCTCTCTCCTGCTGCTTCGGCACTGATAATCTGGGCAAGCAGGTAAGTGTCTTCTGAGGAGTAGCTGCCCCGTGAAGGAGTTGTTGAACTGGTTGTTGAACTGGTGCCTTGCAGCCGGAGAACCTGCCCTGGGTAGATCTCTGTACTTGACAGGTTGTTCAGAGCCATTATCTCATCAACTGATATGCCATAGGTTTGTGAGATGAAGTAAAGGGTATCTCCTGGCTTGACCGTGTACTGTTTTTCTACTGGGCTAGGGTCAGGGCTCTGTTGTGATGAAGTATCCACATAATCAGGAAGCCGCAGCACCTCTCCTGGGTAGATCATTGAAGAGTTAAGGTTGTTCAGCGACATGATCTCATCAACTGTTGTAGCATATGTTTTGGAGATAAGGTAGAGTGTGTCGCCAGAGTTGACTGTGTGTTGTTTTGGTTGCGGTGCTGGAGCTTGTCCACTGCCAGGTAGTTGAAGTACCTGCCCCGGGTAGATCTCTGAGGAACAGAGATTGTTCAACGACATAATCTCATCAACTGTTGTAGCATATGCTTTGGAGATAAGGTAGAGTGTGTCGCCAGGCTGAACGGTATACTGCGATGCAGATGGGGCTTGTCCATTGTCAGGCAGCTGCAGCGTCTGTCCTGGGTAGATCGTCGTTGAGTTTAAGTTGTTCAGCGAGATAAGTGTGTTAACTGTTGTGGTGTGATTTCTGGCGATTCTGTAAAGGGTATCACCAGAGTTCACTGTGTAGTTTGCAGCATAGCTGGGGCTTCCAAAGGTGAGCAGACCAACTAACAAACCAGCACTGATCAAATAAAACTTTCGCAAATGCTCTTCCTCCTTCCTCTGCCTCCGAGGTAAGCTGATGGGTTCGGTAGAAAGGTTCCCCTACGCTTCCGGCTCCCCCAGCCCGGAAAGCGATTCACCCCTGGTACGTTTTTTAAGCGTACCAAAACTGGTTCCCCCGTACCGTACGTTGGAATTAAGTACGGATTCGGCATATTTTTATTTTAGGTAATTGTGGCATTGTTTTCTTTGCAAATCAAGCGGTAATAACAACCATAAATAGCAAGCTTAGCTATTACCTAGGAGGATTGTCGGTGAATACTTCCTGGAATTTTTCATAATTCCAGGAGGTTTTTTCAGTTTGCTGTCGAATAGAACTCATAGAGATATATATGGTAGTAATACAACCATCATTGCTCATTCCTACATTAGGACTCCAGATAAACCACCAATCATTTCTCCGGTCAAAACACTTCTATTTATCCAAAAATCATAAAATTAAATTATACAACTTAAAAGCAAATGAGTTGCTAGAATTAAAATGTAAAAAAGATATAAGTATAAGCTTTATAAATATTCATAATGTTAAAGATATTTTAGCAATTGGTATATTTGATAGCGCGTTTCTGCGACCGCGCTGATTGCCTTGGGTTTCTTTCTGTTTTAGTTAACTTAAATGTTGTTTTTGTTGTTACAAAGTCGTAGGAATC
>CALGIY010000390.1 GCA_937914965.1 uncultured Thermoanaerobacteraceae bacterium
AAAAAATCACCCAAACTTTTATCAACATCACTGTCATTAACCGTTTGCTTGTCAATTTGTCGTATTTTACGCAGTCAGGTGGCTGCTTACACTCTCTAGGCGGCGCTGTGCTCTAAAAGAAATAGAGTAAGCTAACGGTTCTTGTCTTAGTAGCTTAGTGGAGCTCTTTTTCTTTCCCGCGGGGTGTGGCGATAATGGTGAATTTTTGCCCATCGTGGCTGCCATGTGTCTGGTAGTCTAGTTTTTCATTTTCCAACAGGGCCAGTATCCTGTCGGTTTCATGGGCGTCTGAGGCTTCTAGATTGAGCAGAAGATGGTCTCCAGGTGTCAGTTTAGCTGTTGCTGCTTTTACGATCACGATATCTCCGGTTCCGATGGACGGACCGAGGTCAATACTGATTTCTCGCATGTTGTTCCCCCTGTTCAAATTATTGTTCCTTCCCTGCATATTATCTGCATTATCTGCCGGATTACACATGCTTACCCTTTTCTCAGGGGGATTTTACTATGGTTGTTTACGGAAATTAAAAGTACAGGATTTTTGCTTTTTTAGATCCCTCAAGAACATGGGTGGCACAGGAAAGACAAGGGTCATAAGACCTGATGATGCGTCCCAGGATGGTCTCCAAAAGATCCGGGGATGGTATTTTTGTGCCTATCAGCGCGCTTTCTACAGGGCCACGTTTTCCTGATCTGTCTTTGGGGGCAAAGTTCCATACACTCGGGGTGATGATCCTGTACCTGACAATTTCTTCTCCAGTGATTTCTGCACTGTGCAGGAGTGCTCCTCGCATAGCGTCGGTTAGAGCTGTGACACTATTTCTGACTGGGGTTTTCTTCTGGCTCAGGGGTGGTGGTCCGGGTCGCAGTTTGCACAGCCAGTTCTCTATCAAATCGGCGATGAGGGCTGTTTCTAGAGTGCGGGCCACAATGCGGTCCATGGTGCTGGTGCCCCCCTGGTACTGCCCGTTGATCAGCATGCGGGCCAGGGGGCCTACCTCAAAAAATTCCCCCGCATATTTCACTGTTTCCACCCAGGTATAGGCTCCTGGCTTATAGGGGGCAGGCTGTAGCTCACCTGTGGGTTCTGCCTTGAACCAGGTGCTGGGGACCTCCTCTCGGATTAATTCTGGGTGTAGGGGTTTGAGCCGGCCATCCACCAGGATACCTCCTTTCCAGAGTACCTGCTCATTCTTTGACCCGAAGCGGAATAGTCCGAAGGAGAGGAGGCGTGGTGGGGTGTTCCCTATTTTGAAGTAATCTTCGTATTCCCGCGCAATGAGTTCTGTGTCCGGCAGCATCCGGGAGTTGATAAATTCTTTCACTATCTTGATCAAGGCCAGGGCGCGGTTGACCTTATCAGCTGTGGGTGCTACAGTGACACCACCAAATAGAAAGCTGTGGTGGTGCTTTACCGCCAAAGAGAGCCAGGATCTCGTGTGATCTCTGGGCGGCTTTCGCTGCTTCGAAATAATGCTCTACCATCTGCTGGTTTTCCTTCGGGTCGAGCCTAAGATCAGCATGGTTTTGACCGCGGAATGGCGGATAATCTGGCATCTTGGCGTAATCCGGGATGCTGAAGAGATAAAAGTGCCTGATGTGGTTCTGCAGAAAATCAGCCCCGAACATGATATTGCGCAGGTACTGGGCGTTTTCCGGGATGTCATTGTCATAAACCTGATCCACGAGATAACTGGATGCCGCACCATGGGCCAGGGAGCAGATCCCGCAGACGCGCTGGGTCAGGTAAACAGCATCTGTGACATGCCTGCCGCGCATGATCCACTCAAAACCGCGGAAGAGGGTGGCGCTGGTATTGGCCTCCTTGACCACGCCTTTATCTATGATGGCTTCAACCGACAAGAGCCCGCTTAAACGGGTGACCGGGCTGAAGACGACGCGTTTTTTATTCATCTCCATCATCTCCCTTTGCCCGAGGGCAGTTCCTTGTTTCCCCTGGGGATTTTTGCGGCATCGGGGTGAAAAAGGGAGTGGAGCCATCTGGGAAATCGGGGTTGGTGCACCCGATGCAGGGTGTATTTGCTTTTACAGGCCAGCTTACATAGTTGTCCCACTGTCTGTAGGGGCAGTCAGCTCCGGTCTTTGGCCCCACACATCCTTGAGAAAACATGCACCTAATGTCTCCCAGGCTGTCAGCCAGATCCCCTCTGTCGAAGTAAGAGCGTCGCTGGCAGTGGCGGTGGATAGTGAAACCGTAGAAGAGGGTCGGGCGTCCCCGCTCATCAAGTTCGGGCCTGCCGTAGAGGAGCAGGTGAGCCAGGGTTCCCACAAGCCAGTCTGGGTTGACCGGGCATCCGCTGACATTGATCACCTCTCGCTGCAGCACTTCTTGTACACTGATGCTGCCAGTGATGTTAGGCCGCGCGGCGGAGGGCCCGCCAAAGCTGGCACAGGTACCGGCAGCAACAACATATTTTGCTCTTTTCCCGAGATCTGTTACCGCCTCCAAAGCTGTGATTTTTTGTTTTTGTGTAGTGAAAATAATGGTGTAAAGTCCATTGTCCCGCACTGGGACAGCACCTTCCACTACCAGGGTGTATTCTCCGGAGTACATTTTTGCAGCTTGCTCTAATATTTTCACTGCATCTTTCCCCTGGGCGGCCATAAAGGTATTGCTGTATAGAAGGTCGATCATTTCTTGAAAAATATCTTCCAGGTAAGGGAAGGTAGAGTTCATAAAAGAGATGTTATTGTCACCGCTGTCATTGGTCTCAAGCCAGATCACTGGAAGCTTTTTCTTGCAGAGATCTCTGCGCTGCTTTCGAACGACATTTAGGATTTTCTCTATCAACTTATTCTCTTTGGTTGACTCTCTGAAAAGCCTGTTGAATTCCTCTCTACTCATGGTAGTTACCTCCATTTGCAGTATTATAGTTGCCCGGATTGGAAAAGGTGCGTGTCATAAAAAAGTGAGGTACTTTTTCCTACAAAAAATACTTGAATAAGCAGGATATCTGAAGCTTCAGAGCGAATAAGATTTAGAAGCACCATGGAGGTGTGAAGCCTTTCAGAAGAAAAGGGCAATCACTCATGGTGTTTATTTTCTGCGATAAGGGGGTAAGAAAATGTGCCGGGAAAAAACCGATTGGGAAAAGGCAATGGAGTTTCACGGCCACATCTGCATAGGGCTCGCCTTGGGATATCGGGCAGCCAAAGCTGGAGTGGATGCATTAGAATCAAAGCGATCACCAGATGAAGAGTTGGTGGTGATTGCTGAAACCGACAACTGCGGTGTTGATGCTGTTCAGGTTGTTACAGGATGCACTATGGGGAAGGGAAATCTTATCTTCCGGGACTACGGAAAGAATGCCTATACCTTTGGGCGACGGGATACCGGGAAAGCAGTGCGCATAGTAGTTCAGCCACGTGATAACGTTTTTCCGGAGGAACTTGGAGTTCTCAGGGGCAAGGTGAGCAGTGGTAATGCGAGTTCGGATGAAAAGGAACAACTACGTAAAAAGCAGCTTGAGGTGATTGCCGGAATCCTGCAGGCACCACAGGATGAACTGCTGCAGGTGCAGGATGTAGAACTCGACCTGCCGGAGCATGCCCGGATCTTCAAATCTGTTGCCTGTGCCCGGTGTGGGGAAATGGTGATGGAACCCAGGGCTCGGGTGCAGAATGGGCAGTTTATCTGTATCCCTTGCAGTGAGCATTATCCATCCCGGATTTCAGGATAAAACAGCGAAATGTAAAAAGGCACCTCTTAGGTGCCTTTTTTTTAACTCAACAGAGCCCGTAGGGTGTACCTGAGCTTGGGGCGGCCGCCAAGAACCTGGATTCAGGAGAGGTGAGTATCATTCATCAAAAGTTGATCATAGTCATCAGCTTGAGAGGCGCCCTGGTTCATGCGGTTCACAAATTCAAAGATGACCTGTAGTCTATCTTCTGGAAGTGTTTTGATGATTTCGAGTAATTTATCACGCATTGATTCCACAGCATTGATCCTTTCTCCTGTGAGATTCGCTGGTGATATTGTTGCCCATAACCTTAATTTATATCCCTTCATAAAATGACCCGTTCCCGATGGGCATAGACGCTCAGTCGGTTTCCCCGTACAAAACCGAGAACAGTAATCTGGAGATCCTCTGCCAGCTTTATGGCGAGGTCTGTAGGTGCGGATCGGGAAATCAAGATCGGTACTCCCATCCTGGCTGCCTTCAAAAGGATTTCTGATGAGACGCGGCCGCTGAAAATGATCAGCTTGTCGTCCGTAGGGATTCCCTCCAGGAAACACTGTCCGTGAATCTTGTCCAGGGTGTTGTGGCGTCCGATGTCTTCCTGAAAGATGAGGATCTCTTCTCCCTGGGCCAGGGCGGCGTTGTGTACACCACCGGTGCGCTGGAAGAGGCATGACCTTTCCTGCAGATCTGCTGCCAGTTTCAGCGCTGTTTCCACTTTAATTTTCAGTTGTGAGTTGACCGGTTGTGGAAGGGCGGAATCAGCAGAAAAATGGACACTGGTGCCGCTGCGCCCGGCGCTGGGGGTGATGCAGCGCTTCAAAATGACACTATCTGTCAGATCGAGATCTGAAGTGGTTTCGATAGATACCACTCCCCGCTCCCCATCCAGTTCCACTGTCTTTAAGTTCTCCCGTTTTTTCAGGATGCCTTCTGCGCAGAGGAAACCTACTGCCAGGAACTTCTGGTCCCAGGGGGAGCAGACTAGTGTGGCCACCTCTTTGGAGTTGACATAAACTGTTAGGGCTGTTTCCCTGACCACCAGATCATCTATCTCTCGACAGCTGTTTTCATCGACCTTGATGATCTGATGGGATGTTGTTAACAGCTTGTGGTCGTTGTGTTCCATTGATCCAACTCCTTTCAAAACCGGGCATGGTGCGGGAATGGTGAAGTTCGGGTAAAACTGTACCTGGCGCAGCGCAGATATCGGTAATAGGTTCAATCGTTAAGCAGTCCGAGGTGCCGCTTATGCTCCCCGGGATGGATTCCTGAGCGAGTGGTAATCATTACTACCACCATTAAAGCAATAAAGCAATAAAGCAAACCAGGTACCGTCCCCGACTCCTACATTCTGGCAAAGGAACCTCCGGCGTAAACGATCTTTCCGTTGACGATGACGAGTTCCACTTTGGTGCGCCAGTCCAGGGGATGACCGCTGAGGACGATGATATCAGCATCTTTTCCCGTCTCCAGGCTGCCTACCCGGTCTGCAATTCCCAGAATCTCAGCAGGGTTGATGGTGATCGCCTTGAGTGCCTCATCTTCATCCATCCCTTCTTTGGCTGCTAGGGCTGCCATCAAGGAGAGGTACTGGATTGGTAGTACCGGGTGGTCGGTCATGAGGGCTACCTTGACCCCAGCCTGGGAGAGGATTCCGGCTGTTTTGAAGGTGCGGTCCTTCAACTCCACTTTGGCCCTGGTGCTTAAAGAGGGTCCAACAACTGCGGGTACCCCTCTCTTGGTTAGTTCATCGGGAAATTTATGGGCTTCTGTGCCGTGCTGAATACTGACTTTAACGTTGAATTCATCCGCAATCCGGAGCGCGGTGCGGATATCATCAGCCCGGTGGGCGTGAATCAAGAGAGGAACTTCCCCGGAAATCACAGGGAGCATCGCTTCCAGTTTTAGATCCCTGTCCGGCATTTTATCTAATTCTTTTTTCCCCTTTTTGATTTTGGCTGCGTAATTCTGCGCTGCCACCAGGGTTTCTCTGAAGATTGCAGCAGTGGCCATTCGGGTCACAGGTGCTTTCTTCTGGCTGCTGTAAACTCGTTTGGGGTTTTCTCCAAAAGCAGCCTTCATGCCAGCTGGATTTTTGACAACAGCTTCGTCTACGGTTCTGGCGGAGGTTTTCATCACTACACTTTGTCCCCCGATGACATTGGCGCTCCCAGGTCCAGTCATTACTGTTGTGACACCACCCTTGATGGCATCATCAAAGGCTACATCTTCCATGTTGATAGCATCGATGGCGCGCAGATGAGGTGTCACCGGATCAGATGTCTCATTGGCGTCATCCCCTTCAAGGCGGTAAATTTCCTCATAGATTCCGATATGGGAGTGGGCATCGATAAAGCCAGGCAAAACATATTTCCCGGAGACATCAATAACACGGGCACCTGCAGGTGGGGCAGAATGAGATGTCACAGCGTCGATTTTATTGTTTTTGATTACTATAGTTCCTTGTTCATAAATTTTATCTGCCATGGTCAAAATCTTTCCATTGATCAGTGCTAGCAAGGGTAGTTCCTCCTCTATCTCTTTGCAAATTAGTTTCGGTCTATTTTTTCAACAAACTTCTCAAGATACCCAGGTTTTCTATATCTTCCTTTAAATCTGACCCCTTAGGGGTCTCTAAGATCAAGGGAAGAGAAAAGAGTTGTGGGTTGTTGACAATCCAACGGAATCCCTCAGGGCCGATGAAGCCCATACCGATGTGTTCATGACGGTCACGCCGGGACCCCAGGTCTCCTTTGGAGTCATTCATGTGGAGAGCTTTGAGCTTAGAAAAACCGATGATTTTTTCAAATTCGCTGAAGGTATCTGCACAGGACTCCGGGCTGCGAAGGTCGTAGCCCGGAGTCCTGTGCAGATACCTTCAGCGAATTTGAAAAAATCA
>CALGIY010000391.1 GCA_937914965.1 uncultured Thermoanaerobacteraceae bacterium
AAAGGGCATCCTTATAACTGGTATTAGGTATATCCTTGAGTCCTATCTTTTCCCGTGACCTGAGGGAGCGCGCTTTGAGCCAAAAGGAACTGCTTGAGCAGCAGCGGGAAAAACTTTACCAGAAAGCTGCAGGATATGGGGTCAAACCTGAGGAACTGAAGGATAAGATTACTGCTTTGAAACAGGAGATGGACCAGTTGATAGAGGAAACGGGAAAACTGATCCCCTGGGACCTCCTGGAAAAGGAGCGTTCCCGGTGAACCATAACTTGGATGCCCTGAATAAGAATTTTGAGCGGCTTAAAGCGGTTTATCACAGGCAGCGGGGAGAACAGGCCAAAATTTTGGAGAAGGAAACATTTCTTCAAAAGCGTGTTCAAGAGGCCCGGGAGGAGGAAGAGCGCCTGGAACAGGTGCGGCTTCTGCTGCTGGAGGCAGCCAGGCATGCCCGGGAGCAGGGGCGCCGCCAGGTAGAACTATTGGTTACCCAGGCCCTGCAGTTTGTTTTCGGGGCTGACATGGAGTTCAAGGTGGCAGTAGAGGAAAAGCGCGACCGCCCCGATGCGGAGTTTTATGTCTGTTCGACTTACGGAGATTATCAGGTGGAAACCGCTCCTCAGGATGCTAGGGGGGGTGGGGTGGTGGATGTGATTTCATTAGCCCTGCGACTTGCACTACTGCATGCCTTCCAGCCACCGGTGGGTGGCCCAGCAATTCTCGATGAACCGGGGAAACATGTTTCCGAGGAGTATGCTCCTCAACTGGCGCAGTTTTTAAAGGGCTTCAGTCAATCTTTAGGCCGACAGGTGATCATGGTTTCTCAAAACCAGCACCTAGCAGACTCAGCAGATTTTGCCTACCTGGTGGAGCTGCACCAAGGAATAAGCAGTATCCGACGCATCCGCTGAACCAAAAAATTAGCAGCATTATATATAAACTAAAGGACGGGAGGTAGTTTTGGTGACAATATGGCAGGCAGTGGTGATGGGCATTGTACAGGGTTTAGGAGAGTTTCTGCCCATCTCTAGTTCGGCACACCTGGTACTGGTGCCCTGGCTTTTCCGGTGGCATGATCCGGGTTTGACCTTTGATATCGCCCTGCACATTGGGACTCTGATAGCTGTTATCCTTTACTTCTGGAGGGATTGGGTCAATCTGATCCGGGGGGCATTTCAGGGTACCAGAACAACTGAGGGACGTCTCTTCTGGTACCTGGTTTTAGCTACAATTCCAGGTGCCTTGATCGGGCTGCTGCTCGAGGAAAAAGCAGAGACGGTTTTCCGCAACCCTATTCTGATTGCGACTATGCTGATCCTGCTTGGTGTGATTCTTTATTGGGCAGACCGCAGGGGGAGGAAGCGTACAGATGTACGCAGGATTACCTTGGGGCAGAGCTTATTGATCGGTATTTCTCAGGCTTTAGCCATTATCCCTGGTGTTTCCCGCTCGGGGATCACCATGACCACCGGACTTATTTCCGGGCTCACCCGGGAGGGCGCAGCGCGTTTTTCTTTTCTCCTGTCTGCACCGGTTATCTTAGGTGCCGGCCTGATTAAGATGCCGGAGATTGTGGCGCATCCGGAAATGGTGAATGCACCCTTTATTATAGGAATGGTAGTCTCTGCTCTCTCTGGAGTAGCCAGCATCGGCTTCCTCTTGAAGTATGTGCAAAAGAAAAATTTCCTTCCCTTTGTCTGGTACCGCTTCCTGCTTGGTGCAGTGGTGCTGGTAGTTGGAGCAAGATTATGCGGACAAGCCTCTTTTTCAACAGTAGTATTTAAAATATCCGTCGATTTTTCTAAAGTGCCTACCTTACCCAAAAGATCAAAACAATAAGAATGGAATGTTTTAATCTCAATAAAGTTCGCGGCATTGCCAATCAGCTTTAGTAAACGCTTTTTAAATTCGATAGCAGCAGCCCTTGAAAATGTCAGCATCAATAACTGCTCATGCTTAACATCCTCCATCAATAGAAGTGAGGCCAATTTATGAACTAAAACTTTTGTTTTTCCACTACCCGCACCTGCAGCAACAACAATATGTTGTGTTTCGTTGTC
>CALGIY010000392.1 GCA_937914965.1 uncultured Thermoanaerobacteraceae bacterium
CAGAAATCTGATCGGCAACCTTATCCGGGTGTCCCTCGGTCACAGATTCCGAAGTAAAAAAGCGTCGTGCCATATTTAGCAGCCTCCTTATTGAAACAACTTTATAATCTCATCAAGTATCACACACGCCAGTTCAGTTTTTGTCATCATTGGCAGTGTGAGAGCAGATCCACCTTTAAACAAAATTGTTGCCACATTGGTATCAACCTCAAAACCAGCTCCTTCCTGGGTCAGGTCGTTGGCAATAATCAGATCGAGATTCTTGCGGTTAAGTTTATCTTGTGCATTAGTCAGTACGTCCCTTGTCTCCGCAGCGAATCCGACCAAAATCTGTTTATCCTTGTGTTCTCCCAGGTAACTAAGTATATCAGGTGTTCTCTCTAGTTCCAGAGAAAGAACCGCCCGCTTTTTTTTGATCTTCTCCTGCGCTTGTTGGCGCGGTCGAAAATCGGCTACTGCTGCTGCTTTAATCACAATGTCAGCTACGGGGAAAAGATTTTTAACTGCGTTGAACATCTCCTCCGCAGTCTTGACAGCAATCACCTTAACCCCTTCTGGTGGAGCAAGTTTTGTGGGTCCGCTGACAAGGGTTACCTGTGCTCCTCTTTTTTCTGCTTCTCGCGCCAAAGCATATCCCATCTTCCCAGAACTGTGGTTAGAAAGAAAACGTACAGGGTCAATGGGTTCTCTGGTAGGTCCTGCAGTTACCAGTACATGTTTACCATCCAGGTCCTTTCGCACGTCCAGGATCTGCTCAACAGCGGCCACAATCTTCTCAGGTGCGGGAAGCCTGCCCTTCCCGCTGGTACCGCAGGCTAAACGCCCCTCATCCGGCTCGATGAAGATATATCCCATCCCTTTTAAAAAGTTCATCCAATGCTGGAAAACCGGATTTTCATACATACCAGTGTTCATAGCTGGGGCAAAAACTACAGGTGCTCCTGTCGCCATAATTGTAGTAGCAAGAAGGTTATCAGCAATCCCGCTGGCAACCTTACCGATCAGATTGGCACTCGCCGGAGCTACCAAAATCAGATCAGCACCTTGCGCAAGGCTAATATGCTCAATTTCCCACTGTGAGAGAGTATTAAACATATCAACATGCACTGGGTGCTGTGAAATCGACTGCATGGTCAGAGATGTGATAAATTCTGCTGCCGCAGGGGTCATGATCACCTGAACCTGGTAACCCTTTTTGACCAGCAGACTGGCGATTTCTGCCGCCTTATAAGCAGCAATACTTCCCGTAACCCCGAGTACTATATTTTTCATTTTATTTTTTTATGCCTCTGCGGCTTTTCAATTACCAATTCATCATCGGCAATTTCCCAGAGGGCAGTGATTACCGGTTTCATTTCCTTGGAATTGTCACCAGAGTTGCGGGTTTCCGTTAAGACACGCGCTCTCTTGGCTGCCGCAACAGCGAGTACATATTTACTATCTACTTTCTTCAGCAAGTAATCAATACTAGGCTGTTTCACCTATTCATTCCCCCTTGGACTGATTCCGGATGCTCTTTTCCCGCTCATAGATGTTCAGCAGCTCCGCAAAAGCCTGTTCCTTCAAGTCGTTATTGATAACATAATCGTATATTTTTGCTGCCCGTAATTCTTCCGGAGCACAGCTTAAACGCATATTGATAGCAACGGCATCATCTGTTCCCCTTCTAGTAATTCGTTCACTGAGCTCTTCCAGCGATGGTGGCCTAATAAAAACCGTTACTGCTTGGGGAAAGATCTCCTTCACCATTTGCCCACCTTGGACATCAAGTTCCAATAGGACATCCTTTCCGGCATTCAAACTTGCCTCCACAGCAGAGCATTGTGTCCCATAGTAATGTCCATAAACTTCCGCCCACTCAAGAAAATCTCCTGCATCAATTAATTTTAGGAATTCTTCCCGGGAAACGAAATAATACTCCACGCCATTACTTTCTCCATGTCGGGGAGTCCTTGTGGTAAGGGAAACCGAATATACCAAGTCAGGTACCGCCTCTCTGAGCATCTTGCAGAGAGTACCTTTACCGGAACCAGAAGGGCCCGATACAACAATTAGTAGTGGTTGTAGTGGTTGCGCTGGCAATGAACACCCTCCTGTAAAGAAAAAGCTTATTCTTCAACAGCTATAGTAGGTTCTTTTGCTGCTAAGCGATTGGCTACAGTCTCAGGTTGGACAGCAGAAAGGATCACATGATCACTATCTGTAATAATAACAGCCCTCGTTCTTCTCCCATATGTAGCATCAATCAGCATACCCCGGTCTCGTGCCTCCTGAATGATGCGTTTAATAGGGGCTGATTCAGGGCTTACAATAGCCACGATTCGGTTAGCTGAGACAACATTTCCAAATCCAATATTAATCAGTTTGATATCCATGTCCATCCTCCCTTTCTTTACTATCGCTGATCACTCAATATTCTGTGCCTGCTCCCGCATTTTTTCGAGTTCACTCTTGATCTCAACTACTAGTGGTGAAATGACAAGATCAGCTGCTTTCGATCCTATGGTATTGATTTCCCTGTTCATCTCTTGCAATAGAAACTCGATTTTTCTGCCTACTGTTCCTCCTGTCTGGAGGATTTCTTCTAGTTGGTCGAGATGGCTATCCAGACGAACGATTTCTTCAGTGATGCTGCTCCTTTCAGCGAACAGGATCACCTCAGTTGCTAGCCGCGCCTCATCGATCTCGTTGTCGTCAAGAATTTGCTGCAATTTATTCTTCAGGCGGGTCCTTATCTCCTCACCCAGGACCGGTTCGCGCTCCTTAATCTCTTCGAGGTGTTTGCGGATCTGGGTTCTGCGATAGACAAAATCCTCGCACAGTTTTGCACCTTCCCGCTCCCGCATCTCTAACAGATGGTCTACTCCTTCCTGAAGAGCGATATGGGCAACCTTCCAGACATCCTCAATGTCCTCTTCTTTTTCTTCCACCAAGAGGACATCCGGGAACCTGGCCAAATCATTAACGCCCAATTCGAATTCAATATTGACCATTTCTGCCATTTCCCTCAGACATTTATCATAGGCAAGAACTAATTCTTTGTCAAGCTTAACATTACGCTTTTTTGCACGGCGATCCTCAATGTTAACAAATATATCCAGGTGGCCCCGTGCTACCTTTTCCTGTACAAAACTCTTAAATCGTTCTTCCAACATTAAGTAGCTGCGGGCAATTCTCACTGACATTTCTCGAAAGCGGTGGTTCACACTGCGGATCTCCACAGTGATATGCAGACCCTGTTCTTCATAATCACCCCGACCGAAACCAGTCATGCTATTGATCACTGTACAGCCTGGTCCAGGGCAGCTCGCCCCGGACCAGGCAATCACATCCTTTCACTATTCAGTTTCTTGGAATATGTCTAGAAAAAGGTCCCAAACGCTTCTTTCATCCTTGCTAATGCCTCTTTCAAACGCTCTGAAGGCAGTGTCAGGGAAATCCTGAAATATCCCTCCCCAAACTTGCCGTAACCGGTACCTGGTGTAATTACAACAGCTGCTTTTTCTAAAACCAATTCTGCGAACTCTGCTGAACTGTACCTTGGAGGCACTGGAACCCAAATATAAATCGAACCCTGTGGCAGAGAAATGTTCCACCCCAGGTCTTCCAGTCCTTGAAGCGCAATCTGTCGCCTTTCCTGGTAGATGCGCACCATTTCCGCAACACAGTTCTGAGAGCCCTCTAAAGCGGCAATCCCAGCATACTGAATCGCTTGGAAGGCACCAGAGTCCAGATTTGATTTTATTGTGGTCAGTGCCTTAACCAATTCCGCATTACCAGCTGCCCAACCCAAACGCCATCCTGTCATATTATAGGTCTTCGAGAGGGAATGAAATTCAATCCCAACATCCTTAGCTCCTGGTGCCTCTAAAAAGCTTGGAGCAGAGTACCCATTAAAGGTAATTTCCGAGTAAGCAGCATCATGGCAAATAATGATATCGTATGAACGAGCAAACTCGACAGCTTCCTCAAAAAATTGTCTGGTACATGTAGCCCCTGTTGGGTTGTTCGGATAGTTCAAAAACATCAAACGGGCTTTACGCGCAACATCGGAAGGAACACTGCCCAGGTCGGGAATAAAATGATTTTTTTCTTCCAGAGGCAAAAGATAGTTTTCAGCTCCTGCCAGTGCTGCCCCAATGCCGTAGACCGGGTATCCAGGGTCCGGAATCAGAGCTATATCCCCATCTTGTAGATAACAGAAAGATATATGCCCGATCCCCTCTTTAGAGCCAATCAGGGTAACAACCTCAGCAGCAGGATCTAGTTCAACTTGGAACCGACGCTGGTACCACTCGGTAACAGCCCTGCGAAAATCCATTAAACCAGCAGAAGAAGGATAGCGATGGTTTTCCGGATTCTGGGCATGTTTGATCAGCGCCTGCACGATATGAGGTGGTGTTGGCAGATCAGGATCGCCAATCCCTAAACTGATCACATCAATGTTCTTTTTTTCCAACTCCTCTATCATCTGCTCAATACGTGCAAAAAGATAGGGTGGTAACGCTGACAGC
This sequence comes from uncultured Thermoanaerobacteraceae bacterium, assembly GCA_937914965.1. GTDB lineage: Bacteria > Bacillota > DSM-12270 > Thermacetogeniales > Thermacetogeniaceae > CALGIY01. The sequence goes on from CALGIY010000392.1 coordinate 4,515, forward strand.
CGGTCAGCAACTTTCATTTTTCCTCAACTCCTGTTTATCATTCTTTTATATAGCGTCAGATTCTCTTCATAAAACCCACAAGAGAATGCATATTTAATCCCCCGTTAGAAAAGTGGGATTCAACCGCCCCCGAAAAACTTCTTCAGCAGGGCCCGTCATATAGACATGATTGTTGGGGTTCCACTCCACAATCAGACTGCCCCCAGGAAGGTTTACTTTTACCTCTTTTTCCAGGCGGCCGGTTAGTATACCTCCTACTGCAATAGCACAGGATCCTGTACCACAGGCCAGAGTCTCTCCAACTCCCCGTTCCCAAACCCGAGCTCGGACCTCGCCCCGATTAACAACTTCAACAAACTCTACATTAGTTTTAGCAGGGAAATGCCGGTGAGATTCCAGCTGTGGACCCATTGTACCTACCGGAGCACTATCAGCCCCTGGAACAAAAAGTATACAATGTGGGTTTCCCATAGAAACAGCAGTAATCTGGAGTGGTTCCCCATCAATTAGGAGCTCTTCATCGATTACCCTGGATCCTGGCTGACCCGCCACCGGTATCAACTCCCGGTCCAGAACTGGTTCACCCATATCCACCTTAACTGCTGTTACCTCGCCATTATTGAGGATGATTTCCGGTACTTTAATACCTGCTTTTGTTTGTACCGGAAAGGTGGTCTCCTGCACCATCCCCCTGGTATAAACATATTTGGCCACACAGCGGATGGCATTTCCACACATCTCCGGTTCTGTACCATCTGCATTGAAGATGCGCATATTGAACACACCCTGGTCATCGCGAAACACAAAAACCAGGCCATCCCCACCAACACCGAAATTCCGATCACAGATTTTACGGGCAGATGCTGCGGCTTTCTCTGGAGAAATTTCATTAGGAGACATTTCTACGAAAACAAAATCATTTCCTAAACCATGCCATTTTGTAAACTCCATATCATCAACCCCTTGTACAACCTAATCCACCAGAAAACACCTGTTACTAGATTAACTCAAAACTAACGAATCAGCAAGTGGGAGTGGTGGACACCGGGACGGTTCTGCTGTCCAATTATTTGTCTTCGGTAGCTCTGCCATCTCCGGTAACAAGTATTGGCTCTCCAAGAAATGTAGGCTGCGGCTTAATAAATTTGACAAGCATAAAGTCCTTGTTCCTGGCAGCTGCCTCCCGCAGCCTATATACTGTCATCACTTCTCCGTAGTTATGTAGATCAGATGCTACACCATAGGCCTCAATTCCCCGCTGTCTGGCACTAAATTAATCCCTCGGAAGATGGTACTATTGGGTTCCAATCAAGTAAGTAGATCGCTGAAATCTATAGTGATACAATAAGTCATGCAAGTATCAAGGGGGAGGTTGTTCAGTGTCACCAGATGGTATTACCTTAAATCTGATCACAAAAGAACTGCAGAAAATCCTAATTCATGGGAGGGTAGAGCGTATACATCAGCCAGAGAAGCGGGAGATCGTCATGATCATTCGCAGCTCAGGTCAGAGCCTGCGCCTGTTGATCTCTGCTCAGGCTGAGAACGCTCGTCTGCACCTTACTACGAAGGAAAAGAAAAATCCACTCTCCCCACCCATCTTCTGCACCGTACTCAGAAAGCACCTGGAGGGGAGCCGCTTAACTGATATCCAACAAGATGGACTGGACAGGGTTGTACGCCTCACCTTTTCTCACATTGCGGAGAGCGGCGAGTTTGAGGATGTTGTTCTGGTGGTGGAAATCATGGGAAAACACAGCAATATCATTTTGGTCGATCCCCAGTCTAACCAGATTATCGACGGGATCAAGCGTTACACCCATGCTTTGAGCAGGTACCGGGAGGTCTTGCCGGGACGCACTTATCTATCGCCACCAGCACAAAGGAAGGTACACCCGCTGACCCTTGATGAAGAAAATTTTATGCAGCTCATGCTTGACCATCCTTTAGAAAAACCTCTCAAGGAGATCCTTTTCCGGATGCTAGAGGGATTGGGACCTGCACTAGTGAGGGAAATGATCTTTCAAGCTGGGCTTGAACCTAATCTGCGTTTGGAATACTGCGGAGAGCATGAACTGCGTTCTCTCTGGCAGGCATTACAAGGTTTCATCCTCCATCTCATCCGTGGTGAAAGCATTGACCCCGTCCTTGCTTTTGAAGGAAAACAGCCTACGGCTTATGCCTTATACCCCCCTACGCAATACCAGGGACTGCAGCTTATCCACTGCGAGTCGGTCAATGAACTGCTGGATCGGTATTATCATGCCTGTCTGGAGATCAATAAATTCCAGCAGACCCGGGGTCATCTGGCAACATTGACCAGACATGAACTATCCCGCTGCAATAAGAAACTCTCTGGCCAGGAACGAGATGAGGCTGATGCTGAAAAAGCAATGAAGTTTCGCCTGCAGGGGGAAATGATCTTTGCTCAACTGCACCTAATCGAACCGGGAGCCCAGGAGGTAATCCTTCCTAATCTATACGAACCGCAGGGAGCACAGATTAAAGTTACACTTGACCCCTCGTTGTCAGCTGCCCAAAATGCTCAGAAGCTCTTTCGCAAGTACAATAAAGCCCGGGACACATTAAAAATGATGAAAAAACATAAAAAGATCACCACTGCGGATCTCCGCAGTGGTGATCTTTTTATGTTTTTTCATCAT
>CALGIY010000393.1 GCA_937914965.1 uncultured Thermoanaerobacteraceae bacterium
ACACCGGGCAGCCATTGGCAATGCCCAGCTTGTTCTGCAGGATGGCGGCGGTCGACGGGAACACCATGTCCGGCGTGGACGTGGCCACGATGATCAGATCGATATCCTGGCGTTCATTCAAAGCAGCTAAACCAGCGCAAATCTCCGGTGGGGCGCGGGGGGGGGTCCCTGGAGGAACTCTGGGCCTTTAACACTGAAGAGGTGGCCCGCGCCATTTTTCATTCACGGATCCCGGTGGTTAGTGCAGTGGGTCATGAAACAGATTACACTATCTCTGACCTGGTGGCTGATCTGCGGGCACCTACACCTTCTGCAGCTGCGGAGATGGTTGTTCCCTGCCAGGCGGAACTGGAGGAGAGTGTGCGCCAACTGCAGGAGAGGATCATGAGGGCAGTTTTACAGAAGCGGCAAACGGCACGGGATGGAGTTCGTGCATACTCTGGTAGGAATCTGGGGATTATGCTCAAACGTATTGCCAGTATCCACCAACAGGAAGTGGGCCTTCAAAGCCTACGCCTGCTGCAGCGGATGCGCACGGTAAGTGACAAGGCATCCCAGGATCTGCAGTCCCTGACAGGGAAGCTGGAGGCATTGAGCCCGCTGCAGGTGATGGAAAGGGGTTACAGCATGTGCCTGGAGGCGCAGTCTGGTGATTTGATCCAGGACAGCAGCACAGTTAAACTGGGTGATCAGGTAAACGTGATGCTCAGGAAAGGCAGCCTGGAGTGTGAGGTCCGGGAAACGAAGGAGGAAACAGTGTGGAAGAACGGCAAAAGCGAGATGTTACCTTGACTTTTGAAGAAGCTAAGGCACAGCTGTCAGAGGTGGTTTTGGAATTAGAAAAGGGCGAGCTTACCCTGGAAGAAGCCCTCACCTCTTTTGAAAAAGGGATCGGTCTCTTGCGTATTCTGGTCAAGAATCTCAACTCCTTTGAGGAACGGGTAGAGGTGCTCCTGGATGGTTTTTATACTGAGGCACCATCATGGCTGCTCCAGGACCCGGGGGGCAGATTGAAATGAACTGGAAAGAGGAACTTTTCTGTAAAGCAGAAATCATCGATCAGGCGCTTGATCGTTTCCTTCCTCCTCTTTCTGCTTATCCTCAAGTGGTTCACGAGGCAATGCGCTACAGTATTTTTGCTGGTGGAAAGCGGCTGCGGGGGGCATTTGTACTATCTGCGGCCGGGATGCTGGGAACTGATGAAAATAGGGTTTTACCGGCAGCTGCTGCTTTAGAAATGATTCATACCTATTCATTGATTCATGATGATCTTCCGGCTATGGATGATGATGATTACCGGCGCAGCAAACCTACCTGCCACCGGGTCTTCGGGGAGGCAGTTGCTATTTTAGCTGGGGATGCGCTCTTGACCAAGGCTTTTGAAACTCTGTGCCTTCTTTATGAAGAGGGGTTTGCGGCAAATGATGTGCTCCAGGTCACGCGTGAAATTGCTGCGGCCGCAGGTTCCAATGGAATGATCGGCGGCCAGGTGGTTGATCTGGATTCGGAAGGAATAGAGATTACAGGTGACATCCTGGAGTATATTCACAGTCATAAAACCGGGGCGCTGTTTACGGCTGCGGTCAGGAGTGGGGCACTCCTTGCTGGTGCCGAAGATGAAGAACTGCACGTCTTGAGTGAATACGCCGCGGCTTTCGGCCTTGCTTTCCAGATAACAGATGACCTGTTGGATCTCACAGGGGATGAAAAGAAGTTGGGAAAAAAGACGGGGCGAGACCTTGCTAAAAAAAAGGCAACTTATCCTGGCTTGTTGGGGAAGGAGCAGGCAGGTCAGCTTGCTGCGGACCAAGTAAAGAAGTGTATCATGAGCCTTACCTCTTTTGGCCCCAAGGCCGACTTTTTAAGGGGTGCGGCCAACTACATTCTTTCCCGCGAATCCTGATGTGGCAGTGTGGTAGTGGGACGTTTTGTTTGCCACATACGGGGGACAATAGGAACATGTGTCAAAAGGACCGTCCCCGTGACATGGATCACGAGAACTGTCCCTGTGATCCCTTTGCCCGCGTGTGCATCCCAATAAGTAATTTGTTCGGCATATAGATTTATGTTATAATATTGCTCGCAAGACACCAAGAGAAACATGAGCAGGTGGTGCAGTATTCTAGTCGTAGAGACCTGTTTCGAAGGCGGGCCTAAAAATCCGTCACGGGCACATCAATGAAGTTCCTGGTGCTGGCTTTTGACGCCCAGTTGGGGGCTTGTGCTGGGAGTTAAGGAGGAAGGGCGACCTGCAATGGCATGTAGGCGTTGACCCTTCCTCCGCGGAGGCTCAAGTTCGTGGCTTTTAAGTTACGGCTTTGAGTTATACCTGCATGCGGTGCCGATTAGTGCTGTGTGCAGAGTAGCCTGCCTTGAAGTGGTGCTGGTGGATGCATATAAAACGGTTTGCCCCGTAGGGCCCTGCAGCGGCAAACCAGAGCTGAAACCTTCACTGCAAAAGAGGCTAGAAACAGATCAAAACGCAGAGGAAATCTCCTAGACTGTCTGCTTTATGCAACTCCTGCTGGGGATTAAAGTGTGGACTAAGTGGTAATCTAGCCCTGCTGCCGGTAACGATGCAGAACAGGCTTAAAGGGAAACCACCAGGAACGGCGACGTCCTGGGGCCTTGTTGGGAAAACCTGCTAGACCTAAGCCACAATATTTACCCATCAGTTGACCACCTGCTTGATATATTCTTTATTGTTTAGGGTTGGAGGACGAGGTGACAAACCTTACCCCAACCTATTTACTTAGTTTATGTAGGTGACCTTAATGCCTGAAAAAAACAGGTGGCTGCGCCGTGGTATCGGTACGGCACTTGTAACTTTTGTTCTCAGCCTGCTTTTTAGCTACTTATCTGATCTCTTCTTGGGAAAAATCACAACTCTTGTATTAGGATTACTTCTCCTACTATTTATTATTCTCATCGGTGTAATATTTGATATGATAGGCTTTTCAGCAGCAGCAGCAGAGATAGGCCCTTTAAATGCCAGGGCGGCAAATAAGGTCCGGGGAGCTCGACAGGCGGTCAGACTGATCAAAAATGCAGATCAGGTCGCCATTTTTTGTAATGATATGATGGGTGACATCTGCGCTACTGTTGGGGGCGCCATAGGAGTTGCCATCATTTTTCGGATGCTGGCCGGCAGTCCAGGGGTTGATACTACCTTGTTAACTACGATTATGACTGGGTTTGTCGCTGCTTTGACCGTTGGTGGAAAGGCAATCGGCAAGGGAGTTGCTTTAACAGAAGCCACAGAGATTATGTGTCGCATTGGGCAGGTTGTTGCCTGGATTGAAAAATTAACAGGATATGTATTTTTTTCGACCAAAGGGAAAAGGTGAGTGTTTGTGATTCTAGAAAAGATTGGGGCACCCTCAGATTTACGCAAGCTGACTTTTTTTCAAATGGAGCAGTTAGCCCAGGAAATAAGGTCTTATTTACTGAAAATTGTATCCCGTACCGGGGGGCACCTGGCGCCGAGTCTGGGTGTAGTAGAACTAACCATGGCACTGCATTATATATTTGATTCTCCTAAGGATAAGATCATCTGGGATGTGGGGCACCAGTCCTATGTGCATAAAATTCTCACCGGTCGACGGGAACAGTTCAAAACTCTCCGGCAGTACCAGGGTTTGAGTGGGTTTCCTAAACGCTGTGAGAGTGAACATGACTGTTTTGATACAGGGCACAGCAGCACATCTATATCTGCTGCCTTGGGTTTTGCTCTAGCCCGGGATATAAAAAAGGAACAGCACTCTGTGATAGCGGTGATCGGGGATGGTGCTTTGACCGGTGGTATGGCTTTTGAGGCCCTAAACCATGCAGGTCAGTTAGGTACTCGATTGATCGTTGTCCTTAATGATAATGAGATGTCTATCACCCGGAATGTTGGTGCCATGTCTAGGTATTTGAGTAGGCTGCGCACTGATCCTCTTTATTTCAGGAGCAAAGGGGATATCAAGGGTGCTCTACAGCGTATCCCCAACATTGGGCCTCGTGTGTTTAAGGTCATGGAGCGCTTTAGAGATGGTGTTAAGTATCTGCTCGTTTCAGGGGTGCTCTTTGAAGAAATGGGTTTTACCTACCTGGGTCCTATTGATGGGCATAACCTGCTGACCCTGACTGAAGTACTGGAACGTGCTCGACTGATTCCCGGACCGGTAGTGGTGCATGTAAACACAAAAAAGGGAAAGGGTTACTTGCCAGCAGAGAGACAGCCGAATGTCTTTCATGGAATTGGACCCTTTGATCTAAAAACTGGGAAACCTCATCCGAAAGGACCAGCTCCTTCTTATACCAAAGTTTTTAGTAAAGTTATAGTGCAGCTCGCTGAAGAGCATCCTAACCTGGTAGCCATTACCGCTGCTATGTCAGAGGGAACAGGTTTGAAGGAATTTTCCAGCAGGTATCCCCAGCGGTTTTTTGATGTGGGGATCGCTGAGGGGCATGCTGTGACTATGTCCGCGGGATTAGCCCAGGCGGGATGTATTCCGATTGTCGCAATTTATTCTACCTTTTTACAGCGTGCTTATGACCAGTTAGTCCACGATGTAGCCCTCCAGGATCTCCATGTGATTTTTGCCTTGGACCGGGCGGGTATCGTAGGAGAGGACGGGGAAACTCACCAAGGAATTTTAGATCTTTCATACCTGCGCCATATTCCCCAGATGACGGTGATGGTGCCCAAGGATCAGAGTGAATTGGTGGCCATGATCAAGAGTTCCATCAACTACTCTGGTCCTGTTGCTGTTCGCTATCCCAGGGGGTCCGGTCCCCTGATCGATGTTGATTATAATCAAGCAGAAATTCCTCTTGGTAAAGGGGATGTCGTTCGAGAGGGGAAAGACTTAGCGATACTTGCTGTAGGCCCTCTTGTGTACCAGGCCCTGGATGCGGCAGAGCAGTTGTCTGTTGAGGGAACCGAGGTGGCGGTGATCAACTGCCGGTTTGTCAAACCCCTCGATGAGGAGTTGATTTTGGAGTGGTCGAACAGGACAGGAAGAGTCTTGACTCTGGAAGAGAACATGCTGGCAGGTGGCTTTGGGAGTGCAGTACTGGAGCTGTTGGCAGACCACAATTTTAAGGGTGATATTGCCCGGGTAGGTATCCCTGACCGCTTTTTAGAACATGGGGCACCTGATCTACTGCGTAAAATTATCGGTCTTGATGCTGCGAGTATTGTTGATTTTATTAAGGCGAAGGGTTGGTCATAGGGTGGCTAGTGCGAAGAAGAAGCGTATCGATCAACTGCTGGTGGAAAAGGGCTTTTTCCCAAGCCGCGAGCGAGCTCGGCGGTCTTTGATGGCAGGTGTCGTTTTCTATGATGGTAGAAGGATTGAAAAGCCAGGGACATTTGTAGATCCTGAAGGGGAAATTCGAGTGAAGCAAGATCCCTGCCCCTTTGTCAGCCGCGGAGGCCTTAAACTGGAGGCAGCATTAAAAGAATTTAAGATACCTGTTCAAGGTCGGGTGGCTCTGGATTCAGGGGCTTCTACGGGAGGCTTTACACAGTGCCTGTTGAATCAGGGAGCTTTAAAGGTTTTTGCTGTGGATGTGGGGTACGGGCAGCTTGCCTGGAAACTGCGCCAGGATCCCCGGGTGGTTGTCATGGAAAGGACTAATCTCCGCTATCTAACCCAGGATGATTTGGGTGCTC
>CALGIY010000394.1 GCA_937914965.1 uncultured Thermoanaerobacteraceae bacterium
GGCATAGATAGAAATGAAATAAAAGCAGATACCGACCCTACCGAAATTGCTGTAGTGATGATCTCGATGATCGAAGGTGCTTTTATGCAGGCAAAGGTCAACAAGCATATGACAGAGCTTAATATAGCAATGTCCTATTTAGAGAGAATGATCAGGAATCTGAAAGCATAATTTTTTTTTGCTTATGAAAAGACCGATCGGTTTATTTCAATAAATATTATACTAAAAAACGAATAGAATATCATTAAAACTAAATTACCATCTTAAAGTTATGCCAACACAAATCAGGCTCGCAACAACCGGAGATTATCCAGGAATCATGGAAATCTGGGAATCCGCTGTAAGAGCAACTCACGACTTTTTGCTTGAGGAAGATCTTTCCTTCTTTAAACGAGCTATTCCAAAGGATTATCTCCCTAACCTCGAAGTATTTATCCTTATTGAAAATGGGAAATTATCAACGGTTATTCCGTTGTTCAATAAGGACGTATTAAGTGGATATCTGCCTTTGATCAATGTGTTTTTTGCTTTAGCAATTATAAAAGAGTACATTAAACTAATTACAGGTAAGTGGACGATCAGTCTCGCGGCCGTAAACGCTGTACTGAATGCCGTTTCCTTGGTTATAAGCATAGTAATTTTCACCAATCCTGGCATATGGAACGGTGAGTTTACCCTTCAGTTGTTGAAGGCATCTACTATTCCTGTGGAAATTGATATTAATATGTTTTGGAGAATGTTCACGAACGGTCTAATTTTTATTCTTGCGTTCGCCTTTATTCTAGATTCAATAACAGCACTGCTGAAGGCAAGGAAACAGAGGGCTTAGGTGCTGGTGTCTACCCAAAACGGGGTCTGGCTCGCTTTATTGCTATTAACTGTCGTATCTGCGGTGAAAAGATAATTTGGAACTATCCATGCGTTGCCTCCAAGGTTACGCGATGGCTCCGACACTTGCATTAGTTACAGGTGGACACCAGAACCGGTACGTGTCCATTACCGCATTACCGCAATGTTTAGCAACGAACAAGCCCCGTATATTGCGTTGTTTAAACAAACTTTGGTACTTTTCACGCAGTCTGACGGTCCTTTTGACACATACCTAGCGGAGAGAGGTGTGGCAAACAAAACGTCCCACTGCCACACCACTGCCACATCTACACTTCTTCGTCCTCTTCACTCCACATCGGATCAACGATACAGAGGAATGACAGATCCTCAGATCCGGTATTCTCCAAGTGCTGCATTGCCCCCGGAGGCACATACACTGCTTTGCCAGGCTGGACCTCGGCAGATTCTTGGTTGACATGAATGATCCCTTCGCCCTCTAGGATGTAGTAAACTTCCGTGCTCTTGAGTTTATGTGGGAGTGTGCTTTTGCCTGCGGGAAGGCGGGCATGGGCGATGCTGCAGTGAAGGGCGACTTCTCCTTCTTCCTGAAGGGGATGCAGGAGTTCACAGAGGATGCTCCCGTCTTTAGCGGTGAAGTAGCTGCATTCCCGAATGTCTTTAACCAGCATGAAAGAAACCTCCTTTCGTAAACGGTGCCAGGTACCTGGGAAAAACCGGGCTGTGTCAGGTGTCACGGGGACGGTCCTTGTTGTATCTGCGGCGGCAATAATTTAGTTGTTGGAGAGAGTGGACAGCAGAACCGTCCCCCTGTCCACCCTGTCCAGTCCCCGTGATCTATTTGGTCAGGGACTCCAGCTCATCCAGCAGACTGGAGAAGCGGTTCATGGCGTCTTGCACCGGCTGAGGGCTTGTCATATCTACGCCTGCCTTTTGTAAGAGGTTGAGCGGGTAGTCTGATCCACCTGTTTGGAGGAAAGAGATATAGCTCTCCACTGCAGGCTTTCCTTTGGTAAGGATCTGTCGCACCAGGGAGACAGCTGCCGATAGTCCGGTTGCGTACTTGTAGACGTAAAATGCGTCGTAAAAATGGGGAATCCGCGCCCATTCCATGTCGATTTCTGGGTCAACAACCATCTCCGGGCCTTGATAGGCTGTGTTTAATTCATGATAGGCCTCTTTAAGGAAGTGGGAGGTCAGGGCTTCGCCATTTTCCGCCTTTTCATGGATGATCTGCTCATATTCCGCAAACATGGTCTGCCTGAAGAGTGTGCCGCGGAAGATCTCCAAGTAATAATTAATCAGATAGATTCTCCGATCCCGATCGGAGATGGTTTGCAGGAGATGCTCCATCAGCAGGGATTCGTGGACGGTGGAGGCCACCTCTGCGGTAAAGATTGCGGGCTGGGAATAGATAAAGGGCTGTTCCTTGCCGCTGTAATAAAAATGCATGGCACGTCCCATCTCGTGGGCCAGCGTAAAGGCGCTGTCCAGGTTGTTTTGGTAGTTCAGGAGAAGAAAGGGGTGCACGCCATAGATGCTGTCGCAGTAGGCACCACTTGTTTTTCCTTTCCGTTCGTAAATGTCCGCCCACCTGGAATCAAGGCCCTTTGACAGAATCTCACCGTAAGAGCTCCCCATAACGGCAACACCTTTTTTCAGCATTTCCACAGCTTCAGGGTAGGCAACCTGCCACTTTACATCCTCTGCCAGCGGGACATAGATGTCGTACATATGCAGTTCATCCAGACCCAGAATTCTTTTTCGCAGCTGCATGTAGCGGTGCATCTGCCCGAGATTGGATCTGACAGTTTGCACCAGGCTGTCATAGACGGCAGGGGGGATGTTATCCGCAAAGAGGGAGGCAGACTGGGCTGATTGGTGCTTGCGCACCTTTGCGTAAAAGATATCCCTTTTTACCCCGGCATTCAGGGAGGCGGCAAAGGTGTTCTCCAGTTTCCCGTAGGTCCCGTACAGGGCGTGGAAGGCCTCACGCCGCACACTGCGGTCCTTGTTTTGCATGAGCATAATAAAGTTGCCTTTGGTGAGTTCGATCTCTTTTCCCTCATCATCCTTGATGATGGGGAAGGTGAGGTCGGCATTGTTCAGCATTTTAAAGATTTCGTCGGGGGTACTGGTGATCTCCCCGGTTCTGGCCACTACTTGCTCCTCTGCGCTGGAGAGGGTATGCGGTTTTTGCCGAAGAATGTCGTCAAGGTAGTGGCTGTATGTGGCAGAGCGCTGATCTCCTCGGAAATTGGAGATCGTTTGGTCGGGAAGAGCCAGGATTTCCGGAGCGATAAAGGAAAGTGCAGTCTCCACCCGGGTCAGCAAGGCTGCTGCCCGCCCGAACAGGGCCTGAGCCGAGGGATTGGAGTTGTCCTCATCGAGTTTCATCCTGGCGTAACAGTACACCTTGACGATGAGTTCTTGGATCTGTGTGCTTGAGTTCAGGGCACCGAAAAATGTATCGGCGGAGTCTCCAAGTTTCCCCTGGAGTTTCTCTGCCTCTTCCAGCAGAGTTTCGACCCGCCGGAGGTCTTTTTCCCATTCATCCTGGTTTGGATAGATATCTTCAAGAATCCAATTATCTTTGTTCAAAACATTCACCTCTTATGGTTTTTTTACCGGTGTCATTACCGGGGTCAGGCTTGCTTTATTGCTTTTAACTTCTGTATCTGCGGCAGCAGGATAATTTAGTTCTTGAAAAAGAAGTGGACAGCACAGAACCATTGACGCGTTGCTCTGGATTGAACGCGATGGCTCTGACACTTGCAGTAGCTGCATGTGGACAGCAGAACCGTCCCCATGTCCATTCCTGGTGATATTATATATCTTTTCCAGCTGGCGGTGGAACATCCGGTAGTCTTTAATCACCGCCTTGAGCATATAAAAAAGAGAACATGTTCCTGTGAGGGTGGGTGGGTATGGACAGGGTTCTCTTGGTAGCGCTGCTTACGGTGGTGATTCACCTCATTGGTACCCTCGTTTATGTGGCGCGCTTCTCCGGGGTTAAAACAAAGCGGTTGGCCACCGCCTTTTCTATTTATCAGGTTATCTATCTGATTGCTATGACCGCCAACATGGTGCAGGCCCCACTTCTTTCCCTGACGGTGGAGCAGGCGATCAATACGGGGCAGATCTACAAACAGGCCTATCTCAATGAGTTGGAACAAAATATGCGCCTCATTATTCTAGCAGCCTCTGGGGGAACCGCGGTCGCGGGCCTGTTAACTCCATTTTTCGTTTTTCTCTTCAATCGGACAATTTTCTTGTTTGAAAGAATAGGGTCACTACCTGCTCTGGTTCTATCACTGTTTGCCCCATCACGCTTTTTCAAGGTGCTCCGGGAATTGTGCATGGCCCTCACTTACCTTGGCAAGTCTTATTCCAGAAGATTAAGCGGGTACAGCCTTCCTTCATCAACTGTCCGCTTTCGGCGGAGCTTTTTCCCTGCCAAGCTTTTTGTTATCAATATTCTGGTCGTCGGGATTTGGACAACCGGTGTGCTTTCAGCGCTTTATGCCGGGGCGCTGACCCCCGCCTTTCGCTCGACAGCGAGCCTGCTGTCAGGGATCGTCAACTTGATCGCCGTTATTCTCGATACTTTTCTAGTTGATCCGGTCACCGCCATGATCACCGACCAGACTCTCCAGGGGACACGGCAGGAAAGGGAGATTCTGCACCTAACCTTCTGGCTAATTTCCAGCAGGTTCTTGGGTACATTATTTGCCCAACTGCTCTTCCTCCCAGCCACTTTTTTGGTGAGATACGCTACTCTGATGCTTTCTGGGGGCTCTCTGTTCTAAAAACCCTGAGGGGGCGCGAAGTTGTCAAAAGGACCGTCCCTATGACACCCATGACACCCCCATGACACACTTGACCTGTAAATTCTCGGATGGTATTATTTATAATTAGCCGACTAACTAATAAGGAGGTCTAGCGGTGAGCTGTCATGATTCCGACTCGCTGTACCGGGTGTTCTGCCAGGTAACTCGTTTTCATTATTGCCGCAGTCATGTGCTGTTGGAGAAGATAGGTGTTTATCCCGGTCAGCACCCACTGCTTTTTTCTCTCAGCAGAAGGGATGGCCAAAGTCAGAAGGAACTGGCGGATAAGCTCCATATAAAGGCCTCTACGATCACTGTTATGTTAAACAGGATGGAAAACGCGAACCTGATCGAACGCCGACCTGACCATGAGGACCGGCGTATATCCAGGGTTTATCTGACAGAGCATGGCAGAAAAACTTCACTTGAGGTCAAAAAGATTTTAAAGAGGATAGATGAGGAGTGTTTCAACGGTTTTACAGTAGAAGAAAGGGTTCTGCTGCGCAGGCTGCTTATGCAGATGCGGCAGAATCTGATAACAGTTTGTGAAGATCATTCAGACTCCGGGGGCCATGAGGATGATCCCCCTCATGAAGCAGAATCTGATAACTATCTGTGAAGATAATTTAGGCGGCTAAGCGTTTTTAAGACGGGAGAGGGTTGCTGTTGTTCAAGTTATTCAGGTTTTTGAAGCAATATAAACTATCTGTGGCTGCTGTTTTTATTCTTGTTTTTTTTCAAGCCATATCTGAATTGTACCTGCCTACTTTGATGGCAGATATTGTTGATAAAGGCATAGTAAATGGCGATACGGCTTACATTATGACAATCGGCGGGCGGATGCTGGTTGTTGCTGTGTTAGGTACTGCCTGTGCAGCGTTATCCAGCTTCTTGTCCTCAAGAACATCAACAGGATTCGGCAAAATTCTGCGCAATAAGGTTTTTACGCAGGTAGAGAACTTTTCCCTTCAGGAATTTGAAAAGTTCGGCACGGCATCTCTTATTACCAGAACAACAAATGATATCACACAAATGCAGCAGGTAGTAATGCTTATACTGCGCATGATGCTTCGTGCGCCCATGATGTGTATCGGTGGAGTTATCATGGCCGTATCAAAAGATGCGACCCTGTCACTGGTTATAGTTTTTGCTATTCCGCTGCTTGCCGCGTTGATTATGTTTGTTACGAAGAAGGGAATGCCGCTTTTTAAAGCGATGCAGGTCAAACTGGACAGATTGAATCTTGTCCTGCGCGAAGGGTTGACCGGTATCAGAGTGATACGCGCCTTTGACCGCGTTGATTATGAAAAGAAGAGATTTAATGAAGCAAACCGTGACCTCACTGATACCGCAGTCAGAGTCAATAAAATCATGGCTGTTTTAATGCCTGTGATTACTCTGATGCTGAACTTCACAATCATTGCTATTATCTGGTTTGGTGGTATTCGCATTGATAACGGATATATGCAGGTCGGTGATCTAATGGCGTTTATTCAGTATGTAATGCAGATCATGTTTGCCCTGCTGATGGTTTCCATGCTCTTTGTCATGATTCCCCGGGCCTCTGTTTCCGCTGTGAGGATCAACGAGGTGTTGGACACAGACTGCAGTATCAAGGATGTGTTGGAAATATCTCCGTGCCCTAACCTTCGTGTCCCGTCCGGGCATCCCATGCACCCCGACAGCACAAAGGGTTTTATCAATTTTAATAATGTAACCTTCAGCTATCCCGGAGCAGAAAAACCTGCTCTGAGCGGTGTTTCATTTTCTGCAAGACCAGGTGAGGTGACTGCTGTTATTGGCAGCATCGGGTCAGGAAAATCTACGCTGTTGAGCCTTATGCTGCGCCTTTTTGATGTGAACAGCGGCAGTATTTTAATCGACAATGTGGATATTAGGGAGATGCCCCAGGATGTTTTGCGCGCGAAAATCGGTTATGTCCCGCAAAAGTCCGTTCTTTTTACAGGAACCATCGCAGAGAATATCAGGTATGGGAATGAAGGTGCCACAGATGAAGAGGTTGAGCATGCTGCCGAAATTGCTCAAGCAGCCGAATTCATTTCACAGATGGCAGATGGGCTGGAATCAGTAATTGATCAGGGAGGCACCAATGTTTCGGGTGGCCAAAAGCAGCGTCTTTCTATCGCCCGGGCCTTAGTTAGAAGGCCTGAAATATATGCCTTTGACGATAGTTTTTCGGCGCTTGATTTTAAAACAGACGCCAAACTTCGTAAGGCCCTCAGGGAGGAAACTGCCGATGCAGCTGTGATTGTTGTTGCCCAAAGGGTGAGCACTGTGATGGATGCTGATCAGATCATTGTTTTAGATGAGGGGAAAGTTGCAGGAACCGGCAAACATAAAGAGCTTTTGAATACCTGTGGGGTTTACCGGGAGATTGTGTCCTCACAGCTGTCACTGGAGGAGTTGGCATGAAAGAGAAACGCAGGCAGATGCCCATCAGAAGGCCTGGTGGCGGCCGAGTCCGGGGGCTGAAAATGCCGGCAGAAAAGGTCAAGGATTTTAAAGGTACAACAAAAAGGCTGCTCAGTTATTTGAAACCTTATCAACTCCAATTTTACGCGGTGTTTTCCCTGGCAGCCCTCAGTACCGTTTTCAGCATTGTGAGTCCGAAGATCATGGGTAAAGCCACAACCAAGTTGTTTGAAGGCATGATGATGAAACTACGGGGTGTACCTGGTGCAGGGGTGGATTTCGGATATATTCAGCATATACTGGTTATCCTTGGTGCGCTTTACTTGGTCAGCGCGCTATTTGGCTATCTGCAGCAGTTTATCATGGCTGGAGTGGCTCAGAAGATAGTTTTTGATATGCGCAGTGATATCAACGAAAAGCTTTCCCGTTTACCCCTTAAATTCTTTGATTCTCATACCCATGGTGAGATCTTGAGCCGTGTGACGAATGATGTAGATAATATCAGCAGCACATTACAGCAGAGTATCACACAGCTGGTTACCGCTGTAGTTACACTCATCGGTATTGTTGTGATGATGCTGACCATCAGTCCTTTCTCCGTCATGCTCGTCCTGTGCCAATCCACTCACACAATGACTACAAGCGCCGAATTCCTCTTTTTGAAGCACTTGGCTCTGGATGCATCAGTGTTGAAGCCGATGTTCATTTACGCGGGTCCAATCTTCTTGTCGGACATTCAAAAGCAAGCCTCTGTG
>CALGIY010000395.1 GCA_937914965.1 uncultured Thermoanaerobacteraceae bacterium
TCGTCCATTCCGAAAACCATTCCTGCAAAGCTGCCTTATCTGGAAGTACGTGGTGAGATTTATATGTCCACCGCAGCGCTCTTACTAGTGCAGATTTACCGCAGTCTGAAGGCCCCACAACCACATTGAGTCCCGTGCCAAATTCCACTGCTGTATGCTCATGAGACTGAAAGTTATCAACAACAAGCCTTTTGATACAGGTCATACCTCATCCTCCCCCCGGGCCAAGGCTTCCTCTGCAAGAGCGAGCCTTCGTAAGGCCTCTTCGATCACCCTTGGTGGAAGTTTTTCGGCCTGAGAGATCTCTTCCAGCAATGCTCGGACATCGGTACGCTGGTAGGAACCCGCGGCCTTCACCTCTGCCAGGTAACCGACCAATTTCTGCTCCCGGAAAGCCGCTTCCTCGACACGTGACCGGTCAAGGATATCTTCACCTGGAGCGGCGCTTTTCAGCCTGATCTTTTTATAGCTCGGCTTGCTTCCAGAAAGGTCGATAATCATCACCTGAACAGGCCTGATCATCTCCTGCTGGTGGTTGGATAGGCGCACCAGAGCACCAGGGTTGAGAAAGAATTTCCCATCCTTTTCCGTATCGGGAAACCCCAAGTGGTTGTGCCCAGCCAGTGTGAAATCTGCCTCGGTATCCCAGATCTGCTCGATCAGGGTATAAAGTGCACCCGGGAAAAGTGCACGCTGCAAGAGCATCCCATGCACCATATGGATGGCATAGTCACAGTCTTTTTTCTTGATAACATAGTCCAACTGCCTGTCGCGTCGGTCCATCTCGAAGTGATAGCCCTGCCCTGTCAGCTGAACCCGCAGGCCTTTCTTCTCCAAGTAAACCGGATCACTCCCCACCAGGTGAACAATACCTAGCTTGGCAGTGAACCCGAGCATGGTCCGGTAGAGGGTCTCACTGTTATGCCCGAAGAGGTCGTGGTTGCCCGGTACAGTGAAGATCGGTACCGGGAACTGCTGATAGATCTCCAGGAAGTCGGCGCAGACGCTGATGGCAGGTGCGGGGACATCAAAGAAATCCCCCCCATGCAGCACATAGTCTACATCCTGGTCCTGGGCGATTTTCACTACCTCTCTTAATTTCCGCGCCAGTGTTTGAGGAAAGTTATCTTTCCTGTTCTCCGGGGTGGTGCCTCTTTTATGATCATCTGTAAAGTAAAGAAAGCGCATCTTCAATTCCTCTTTTTTTTAATATGGGGTCAGGCTTGCTTTATTAGTTAATGGTGCCAGACACCAACTTATTAACTTATTGCTGTATAGGTAGCCCCGAAGGGCCCATCGATCTTTTCCAATCTTCCTGCATCTGTTAATTCCTCAAGTGACTCACAGACCTCATCGAAGGTCACCCCCCGGTGGAGGGCATTTTCCAGGTCAGGAAGATAGAGATTGACCTGCCCGATGTGCAGGGGGAGAAAATTGACGATCACTTTCCAGAACTCATCATCCACACTGCCAAAATCCTTTTCCAACTCGGTAAAGGGGTTCACTGTGCGGGGTGCCTGTGTCCGGGCACAGCGGATCCTTACCGAAACTGTCCTTCCCACCACTGCTGATGAAACAAAAGCAGTGCCGGAAGTGAGATAAGGAAGCCTTCCTGCCTCCTCACCAGATATATCTGTCTCCTCCTGGATCACCTTGATGTCACTTGCCCTGACGGTTCGAAAGATAATCTTGGTGTTGAGCTGGGCTGTGATGGTTTCATCCAGCAGAGCCGGACGCTGGGTAGCCAGCACCAGGAAAACTCCGTATTTTCTTCCCTCCTGGGCCACCTCCCGGAAGACACTGCGTGCCGGGGAAACAAAATCAATCCCGCGGCGGGCAAAATTATGAGCCTCATCGGTGACGATGATAAAAGGCGGAAACTTATCACCGGGTGTATCCCCTCGCTGGAGAGCATCCTGGTAGTCTCGGCGCATCCCATAAAGTTTGCGGACCAGATAGGCGCTGAAAACGGTCAGCAGCCAAATAGGCCCTCGAATCACCGTCAGGCGCCGCCGCAGCAAGGCACTAGTAATAGGAGAAATATCCTTCTGGAAAATCCCCTCGCGGTTCAAACGGTGCAGGCGCCAGCGGATCCCCCGCAGACTGCTGGGGTGCCCGGCCTGTCGAGCCAGGTTCTCGATCTTCTTTTCATAGCCGGAATTTTCCCCGTACTTTTTGCGAATCTCTGCTCTCGTCTCCTCTTCTTTCTCTGCCAACCCGATGCAGTAATCGAGTTTCTGGCAGAAGCTCAGGAAGGAGTCCTTCCCCTGGTGAATGGCCTTCAGGGCATTATCCATCCCCTCTGTGAAGTTGCCGCCTGCAGCCATGAGAAGAGAGGCCAAATCCCCGCTGGTCAAATCCTCAAAGTTTACCCCTGTATCCCGGCCTACAGTGAGGAGTTCTGTCCTGCCGGTATACTTTTTTGCCGCACCCCCATCGATCCCCTCAAAGGGAGTAGCAAAACTCATCTCGTAATGGGGGTCGAAAACCAGGGTAGGTATCTGCTTTTCCAAGAGTTCTTCCAGGATCACCCTCATCCCAAAAGATTTTCCTGAACCAGAACCCCCGAAGATGCCGAGATGGGGGTACTCCTGCATCGCACAATGGTCAAAAACAAAAGGTACACCGCTCTGAGGAAGTATCCCTTCCCCCTTCTTAAAGAGGGGTGCAAGAGTTTTCAGTTCCTCAGGAAGGGTTCCCTGCATATCCTCGGTTCCCAGTATGACCCCCAGCACCAACCCCGCATCTGGTGGACAGGGCAGCAGTAGATCATAAACCTCAGCAAAGGAGGGTATGTGCACCCCGGCCCCGACAGCCACCGGATAAGGGATATCACTTAAGATCCGTACCTTGGCCAGGTGGATGGTCTCCTCACCTAAGCGAAAACCCACCTGCTCAAGACCATCCCAGACTGCAGGGTCAATTAAGGGGCTGCGTTCCATGGTAAGGGGCAGAAATCTATTAAAGGACTTGGTCTCCACCACCTCGCCCCGGGGCTTTAGATCCGGGTCATTGATGATCAGGATCTCTCCAATCCGAAATTTCCGCTCCCGGGAGGCCACATATATGTACTGCTGGGTGGTCACACCAACCACTTGCATGGGAAAACCTCCTGTCAATTTTAACACCTACAGTTCCCGGCTGGCCCTCAGCGGTCGCAGGAACACTTCAGCCATTGCGGGGTCTAGGCAGGTGGTAATCATCGCCTCCACCTGTTCTCTGGTCAGCCTCACCTCGGCATCCACTACATCTAACCAGAGAGGAAACCCCCTCCCATGAGTAGGAGTAATAGTATATAAAAAATTAAGTGCTTTCTTAATTTCACTTTTCTGTTCATTAAGGTAGTCCACAGCAACAACCTGGGGGTGCCTGGCAAAACGGGCATAAAGACGTTCTTTTCCCCCATTGTTTTCTTCATGCTGCTGGTAAATCTCTCCTGGTTCCAGCAGCCCGAACAAGATCTCCCGATCCCCCATCACCCCAGGGAAATCCGAGTCTCCCTCTAGAGCGAAGGTCTTGGCCAGTGAACAAGTGGCGATCTCCTCGGTCACCCCGAGCACCAGTACACCCTGTTTCAAAGATGCATCTGTCACTCTCTTCCAGATTTCCGGAGCATGCATCTCCAATCGGGCAAAACCGCCATCCATGACTAAAAGACGCGGTCTCAAAGCAAGTGTCCGCTCCGCCATCTGCGCCTCTAAAGTCGCTAATGTCTCCCAGCGCAGGTGAGCCATGATATCATCGGGATTGAGCCCTTGCCCCAGCCGTTCCTCCATTTTCTCCTGGTACCTGGGGAGCAGCGGTGAAAATATCTCCTGAGCCCAGATTCGCTCACCCGTGCTGCCAAGGCTGGTTGTTTTAGCCAAGGCGCGGAAAAAGGTAATCACATATGGGTAGCTGGCACCGTAAGTGGCCAGAGAACCGTCTACCCCGGCAAGCGGCCTTCCCTGGAAAAAAGAGCGTATCTCCTCCCCCGAAAGGCCTGACAGCGAGGCGAATACTCCCGTTTGGCATGCCCGCTGCCGCCTTTCCCCGGTGTTTCCACCCACCCGGTGGCGTCTATCTAAATACCTGTTCAGTTCTTTCAGTTCAGAGATCAAAAGATCTTCTGGCAGCAAACAGGTCACCCCTTACTTACTTAAACAATGCTTAAATTCTCTTCTTATAAAAAAAACCTGCCCTCTGACGGAAAATTGTCGTCCTAGAATCCTCACCACACGGTCTACCGCCCAATTCACCTCAGAATGAGACAGGAGAACCGTCCCCGCGTCCCACCGTCACGCCGCCCAATTCATCCGCGTCCCCCGCTTATAGATTCATGTTATAAAAAAAGACAAAGAGCGTCATCACCGTATTCCACATGCTGTGGGCTGCGATGGCAGGATAAAGTGATTTAGATTTTTCACAGAAGAAAGCCAGGCAGGCACCACCTATTGCCAGTGGTATAAACCGCACCAGGTCAAAGTGCATAATGCCGAAAAAACAAGCAGTGGCGATGATTCCCCAAACCGCCCCCAGCCTGCTGCGCAGAACCGGGAAGATAAAACCCCGGAAGAAAAGCTCTTCACTCACTGGCGCGAAAATACCTACCAAGACCAGTGGTAAAATAATCTGACTCCAGCTACGGGCATTGAGGATCAGTTCAGCAACGGGCTGAGGCTCAAGGGGCTGGTCAACAAAGGAGGTAATCAGACTCATGAGTATAGTGACCAGCAGAAAAACACCAAATCCCCCATTAACCCCATAAACAAAGAGGCTGCGCCAGGAAAAATTCTGCAGTCCCAAAGAAGCCAGGGATCCTTTTCTCAACCAAGCAGAAATCAGGACCAGTGCAACCAGCAAGATGCCCTGGAGAAAACCTGCTGTGTACAGCGCAGCCGCTTTAAAGCTCCCCATCTGCGGAAATAATACGAGTACCCGGTTAACCAGCCGGGCACCGAAGAGTCCAAAAAAGACCCCAAACAGCATAATAAGAATAAAAATAACTATTATATCCACAAAACCCCAAGGGGGTTTATGGCACGGGTAAGTATCTACTCTTTTCGGTTCGATAGGATAAATCAAAAGTCTCCTCTCCATCGCTTCCCAGATAAAACTACCGCTGTCACTAAGCTAGATTCACTTCTATGAACAAGCAGCAAAAACCAAAGTAAGCCCTTGGCTCCAGCAGTCAAAGTCTAGTTTAAACTTTGTGTTATTAGCAGATCCTGGGCAGCGGTTCCCCTTCCAGCATTCCGAGAATCCTTGTGGCTCCTAGTTCGGTTTCCAGGAGCACCAGGCCCTCTTCTTCAGCAATCACCTTTCCGATCTCTACCGCTCCCTGACCCTCAGGCAAACCTCTCATCGCCCCCAGCACATCTCCTGACACTTCCGGGGCTACAATCGCGATCACCTTGCCCTCATTAGCCAGGTAAAGGGGGTCAATGCCCAGCATATCACAGGCACCCACAACTTCCCGCCGCAAGGGGATCTCCTCTTCCTGGATTAGGATCCCTCTACCGCTCTGTACAGCGAGTTCATTTAAAGTTGTAGCTAAGCCCCCCCGGGTCGGGTCCCTCATGCACCTGACACCATCGCCACCCGCATCTAGAACTGCTTTGGCGATCCGGTTTAATGGAGTGCAGTCGCTCTCCACCGGGGTTGAAAAGGAAAGACCTTCACGCTGAGCCAGAATCGTCAGGCCGTGATCTCCCATGGTACCGCTGATCAGAACCACATCACCGGGCTCTATGCACCTTGGAGAAAGTCGCCTTCCTTCAGGGATCACACCAATCCCGGCTGTATTGATAAAGACCTTATCTGCGCTTCCTCTTCCCACGACCTTGGTATCCCCTGTAACAATATGTATACCCGCAGCCTGGGCTGCCTTGCGCATGGACTGCACGATCTGCCGCAAATCGGCAATCGGTAAGCCCTCTTCAATAATAAACCCTGTACTCAAGTACAGAGGAGTGGCCCCACTCACCGCTAAGTCATTGACTGTCCCGCAGACAGCGAGCTTCCCGATATCCCCACCAGGGAAAAAAATGGGGTCTACCACAAAGGAGTCAGTGGAAAAGGCGACCCTTCCCCCATTCACTTCTAGTACTGCCGCATCGAGCAATTCGTCCAGAATCGGGTTTTCAAAAGCTTCCTGAAAGACATCCTTGATCAACTGATTGGTGAGCGCCCCACCACTGCCATGCCCTAAGATGATCACATCATCTTCTGACTTCAACTGCGAACACCCGCTTTCTTTCTTCCATAACGATAATATGCCGCACAGGACCCCTCAGTGGAAACCATGCATGGCCCCACAGGTTTTGCGGGGGTACACACCTTCCCAAAGAGAGGACACTCATAAGGAAGTTTCAAACCCTTGAGTACATCCCCACACGAGCATTTCTTCTTGCGCTTCTTTATGTTTACCGTGATGGGGAAGCGTTTCCTGGCATCATAGTGTGCATACTCATCTTTTAGTTCCAGTCCACTGCCTGGCACTTCGCCGATCCCTCGCCAGCAAGCATTCACAGGAGTGAAATACTTCTCAATAAAACCTACAGCAACCTGATTTCCCTCGGCACGCACAGCCCGCTTGTACTGAATCTCCACAGCCGGACTTTCCTCTCGGTACTGGCGCACAATGAGCAGCAGTGCCTCCAAAATATCGAACGCCTCAAACCCTGTCACCACACAGGGTTTTCCGTACTCCTCTGAAATAAACTGAAAGGGCTCTGTACCCAGAATGGTACAGACATGTCCCGGATTTAAAAATGCGTCAATTCGCACCTCCGGGTCCTCCAGGAGCACCCTCATAATCGGAGGAACCACTTTGTGCAGGGAAAAAACAGAAAAATTTTGTAGCCCCATATTCACTGCCTGCTCTAAAGCAACAGCTACAACAGGGGTTGTGGTCTCAAAGCCCACACCCAGAAATACCACCTGAGAGCCCGGATTTTCGCGAGCTAACTCCACGGCATCAGCCGGTGAGTAGACGACCCGCACATCCGCACCCCTGCTCTTCTCCTGCAAAAGACTGCTTTCTGTCCCAGGGACACGCATCATATCCCCGAAGGTGGCCAAAATAACCCCCTTCTCTCGGGACAGAAAGCAGTCTTTTG
>CALGIY010000396.1 GCA_937914965.1 uncultured Thermoanaerobacteraceae bacterium
GCTTCGGCCCATTTAAGGTGGCTTTTCGCACGGGCTCCCGCACATGGATAGAATGCCTTGTTGTCGGGAATATCTTTCAATAGATCATCCCTTTTGATGGGATGATCTATTGAAAGCATTCCAAGGCCAATCCCATCGCACAGGTCATCGGCATTCTATCCATTTTTCCGCCACTGGAAATGAGCCGGTGGCTAAAGGACTTCCTCCGGAAGGATGGTGTTTGCAGAAAACCCCCAGCGGGCAATGTCATTAAGTTAAGGGATTTTAGCATGCCGGTTTATAGTTGGAGTATGTTCTGTGCTTACTTTTTGTGTTCGAGTTCTTCTTTATCCTGAGGTACGATCTCCCAGGCCTTATTGGCAGGGTATCCCTGATGAAATAAGCTGTCAGCTCGGCCAATATCTCCATCTCGTTGCCATTACAGAAGAGCCTTATCAGGTTTTCCTTCATTTTCCCAAAGGACTTGTTACCATTTATCTTCATGGGATGCTTTCTGTTGGAAGGCTTTCCGTCGAGTTCCCGCTGGGCTTCATCGGTCAGCACGGAGTGCAGGTTTGCCATCATGACCGTGGCATAGAAATCCTGTTTGACAGATTCAACGGTCAGGCCACTGAAGGATTCCAGCTGCATAATGTTCTTCTGCTTGGAGATATTGGTCTCCACTCCCCATCGCTTGAAGTAGAGCTCCTTGAACACGCCGCTTCCATGTCCCTCCTCTTGCCAGAGATTGGTGGCAATGACCTCGGTGGTATTTGGAAGTTCCACACGGACCAGGCGGACCTTGATCCGGGTGTCCTTATTGACCATAAATCCGCTTTCGAGCATCCCCTTGATGGCATCGGGTCCAGGCGATATCTCCACGAGCTGGGACCGCTTGCCCGATTTCAGGAACTGCCGGACGAACGTCATCGACTCCTTTGCCCTGATCACGAACTTGCGCTCCCTCTCCTGCCAGAGGTGCAGGGCAAAGACCTTGAAGTTGGAGAAGTTCCTGTCGTAGATGCCGATACCGTCCTCTGGCAACATCTCGATCCTCCGGTAAGCCAGGGTGAGCTCGCCGGTGCGATAGGGAACGATGGCCGAATGCAGGATCAGCCCGCTCAGCACATCGTAGTGGTAGAAGGTCTTTGCCTGGACAAAGCTGCCGTTCTGGTTGCGTTGTCCCCCAAAATGTCCATAGAGCGAGGGGGTGTTCACCAGGGCGACGTTCGATCCGTCCACGGCAATGAGCCGGTAGCCCCTCCATCTCCCCGAACCGGCCGGGCAATGGCGCCGATGGCTCTCGCAGAGTATGCTGTTCCAGACCTCGAAAAAGAAGGGGTTCAGCTTGCTCCTCTGCTGTGAGAACGCACTTACAGAACAGCTGGTGCCAGAATCAAGTTCCTCAAAGAACCTGTCAAGGTCCACGGAAAGTGTCCTCTTGCAGAGCTTGGAGATGAAAAGGACCAGCCTCGGGAAGCTGAGCTTCCGGTTGCGGGTGAAATCAGTCTTGGAGTTCCTGAAGAAATCAAGGAGTTCAGGGTTCGATGAGCAAAGAGAAATGAAGTTTTTTAGCTCAGAAATGATTTTTACTGCTATTTTTACGTCGGCCATAAACGCTAATGCTTATTTTTTGTTTTTTAGTCGATTCAAAACTAAACATTTATGCAGTTTATGGCCTTGTTTTTTTCTTAACTTAATGACATTGCCCAGCGGGGGTGAAATGTTTTTCAATACACTTTTTCTGTCATCCAGCAGGGGCACCCGAAGGGTCTCGGAAATATCCACTCTTTAATTAAAATAGTTTCCTCATCTTACGATTTCGGAATGACACCGATCCTTAAAAAAATAAAAAATAGATTCTTCGCTGCGCTCTGAATCCCTCTCTGGGACACTTCCAATTCTGAACGATCAGTGAAGAATCTGTACGTAAATGTCCACTACATTTTGTCATCGTAAGTTTGAGAAAGTATAATTGGAGATCAATCGACAGAATATTATTTTGTTGGTCTATTTGATGATCCAGCCGAGAGAGGGAACAAGACTTTAACCTGTCATTGGTCATAAAGACCCCGGAGGATGTTAGTCCCCCTCTCTTATCCTTATTCAAACTTGGACAGTTCATTAGGCCCGCAGAGCCTGTTTTTACGATTGATAAGTTACGATAAGAACTGCTGTGATCACAAAAATAATATCTACAAATATGGTAACAGGTATCGATTGTTCAAAGGATTATTTTGATGTTGTTCTTTTAGACGGGAACAGGAAAGTTTTTGAAGGCAGGTTTGCCAACAACCCAAAGGGATTCCAGGAGTTGCTCCCCTATATCCAGCATTCGCATGTTGTCATGGAGCACACAGGTCCGTACTATTTTTCCCTGGCATGCTTCCTCTGCGAATCCCATGTCCGGGTGTCCGTAGTGAACCCGCTGATCATCCGGAGGTTTTCACAGACCAAGATGAACAGGGCCAAGACAGACCGCAAGGATGCCCTGACCATAGCGGAATATGGCACGATGTACCAACCCCCGTTATGGAGCGTTCCCAGTGAAAAGATACAGGAGATCAGGCAATTGGAGACCTATCTGAAAGGTGTGATCAAGCGCAGGCAGGTACTGATGAACCAGTTCCATGCATTTGAACATGGAGGTAATTTCATCGGTTATATCCGTGAGAGAATGGAAAGCCAAATAGAAGGTTATGATCAGGAAATACAGCAGATTGAAGCCAAGATACAGGCATTGATCCAGGAAGCTTTCCCTGACCTGCACAGGAACCTGACGAGTATCCCGGGCATTGGCCCGAAAAGCTCCGTGCTGATGATCGTAACGACAAATGGGTTCCAGGATTTTGAAAGCCACAAGCAGGTCATCTCCTATTTCGGACTGGCCCCCAGGATCTATGAGTCGGGAACGAGCGTAAGGGGAAAGGCCAGTATCTGCAAAATGGGGATGTCATCTGTACGGGCAGTCCTGTACATGGCCGCTAGGTCAGCCAGGCTATACAACAGAAGCTGCAGGGAACTGTATGAAAGACTGAGGACGGCAGGAAAGGCACATCGGGTGGCCATGATTGCGGTCGTAAACAAACTGATCAAACAGGCGTTCGCCATTGCAAAGTCGGGTCAGGTATATCGAGTGGAAAAAGGATTAGCAGAATAAAATTTGGAAAAAATTTAAAATAAATTTGGAAATAGACACAGTTCATCCTCTATCGAAGATAGAGGACCTGTTCGCCAATACCTCCATCCTTTGTATGGCTCCGAGATCCTTCCTTCTCAGGATGACCCCAGAGTTGTTAACTTGGTTTGGAGGAACTGTACGCCTATGCAATCATGGTTTGTTTGGCTCCGAGATCTTTTATTCCACAAAGTGACACTGCAAAGGCAACAACCTAAATAGTCACTCTTCCTCCAGTTGCTGGTATGGTGGCCCCAGAAATATAGGACGCTGCATCCGAAGCAAGGAAAACATAGATTGGGGCAATTTCTGCCGGTTGTCCCGGCCTTCCCATCGGGGTGTTGTTTCCAAATTTTTCATGATCCGGAATGGTACTGGGAATCAAAGGGGTCCATATTGGTCCTGGTGCAACTGCATTCACGCGGATTCCTGTGTTTTCTTCCAGGAATTTTTGCGCTAAGCTGGAGGTGAAATTTTGGATTGCCGCCTTACTGGCTGCATAGGGCAATAGGGTGGGATTAGGATCATAGGCATTCACTGAAGTGGTATTGATAATACTGCCACCAGCGGGAATATACTTTTTAGCATATTTTACCAAATAAAACATTGCACTCAAATTTACTTCGAATGTTTTGTTCCATTCTTCTGCAGTGATTTCCTCTATATCCTTATAGGTCATTTGATAAGCAGCATTGTTGATGAGGACATCAATCTTTTTAAATTCAGTGACAGCTAGCTCAATGAGTTTTTTACAGTTAAGTTCTTCACTTAAATCAGCTTTAAACAGGATGGCTTTTGAACCAGCCTGTTTTACCCATTCTGCGGTATCATAGGCATCTTCATTCTCAATATCATCCTTATATGCGATCAGGATGTCTGCGCCTTCTCTAGCCATGGCTATAGCGATTGCTTTACCAATTCCAGAATCGCCACCGGTAATAATTACGGCTTTTCCCTTCATTATGCCATGTCCTACATAGCTATTTTCTCCATGGTCCGGTTGAGGGTCCATTAATTTTGTCTCTCCCGGTGGAGATTGAGGTTGCTTCTTGGATGGTGGAGCTGGGTATTTCGTCTCTGGATTCTTTGATTCTTGTCCTTCTTTTTTCATTGCTGCTTATAATTAATGATCATCTTGTTTACAGGAATAGAACAATTTGAATCCATAATCGTTCTGCTTAAAAAGAATTCGACATAATGCAAGATAGTAGCTTATATAAGATTTTATTTGATGGAGCAAGCTCCCAATTATTGATTGAAATAGTGATGCGGACATTGATCATGTTCCTGTTGATTTTGCTGATCCTGCGGATTTCGGGGAGAAGAGGTGTGCGGCAGCTAACTCTATTTGAAGTAGCTATTATTTTGGGTTTAGGCTCAGCAGCAGGTGACCCCATGTTTCAGGATGACCTCCCCATATTACATGCCATATTGGTTTTCTTGACCGTGATCGTCCTCTATAAGTTAATCACTTGGTTAGCTGCAAAATTCAGTTTTGTTAACAAAATTATGGAGGGTGATCCCTTTGTAGTGGTACGTGACGGTGTTTTTGCGGTCAATGAAGAAAATATTGGCAGTTTCTCTAAAATGGAGTTCTTCACTGAATTGAGGAATCAGTCGATTGAACATTTAGGACAAGTCCGGTGGTACCATGAGTCTTCTTCGTTTTAAAAATGAAGATGTAAAATTTGGATTACCTCTTTTCCCTGATGACTATAAAGAAATAGAACCTCTTGATGTCAGCCAAGGTCCTTATGCCTGTATGTACTGTGGCAAAATCATGGAAGTAGTGGATAAGAGCCTGAAGTGTCCAGTATGTCACAAAAATCGTTGGACAAAAGCTATAAACACAGCGTTCCATTAATTAATTGTCTGGAAAATAGAGCTTTACTTCTGTTCCTTTATTGACGATGCTTTGCACCTCTATTGTGCCCTGTAAGGTTTCCATTATCCGCTTTACGATAAATAGGCCAATCCCATTACCTTGGAAGTTCCCTGAATTGGAAGCTCGCTGCATATTGGAATAGATTTCATCAATTTCCTCCCTTGGGATTCCAATTCCATTATCCTTGAAATAATAGTTTACTCCATCATTAACCTGTTCACTGTGGATTTCTAAGGTTGGGTATTCCTGTTGCGAAGAATATTTTATGGCATTTCCAATGATATTGGAAAAAACCTGGTACA
>CALGIY010000397.1 GCA_937914965.1 uncultured Thermoanaerobacteraceae bacterium
TTTCAATTTTTAATTTTAGCGGATGGTTTTCTTCTAGCGACCAATATATGACAGAGTTATAGAATGTTTTGTATTCTCTATAGGACATCCTGTTGCCTAGCCTGTCCACAAGCTCGTTAAAGGGTACATATTCGATCAGGTCCAATAGCCTGTCAATAAATATTGTCCCGTTGAAACTGGCCCTTACCTTGATCCTTCCAGCGAGCTCAGCCCTGTTCTCTTCCTCGCATTGCCTTAATTGTTCAATTAATTCTTCTCTCTCCAGGAGCCTTAATTCTTCATTTATTTCCGACTCATCTTGTTCTGTAATTTCTGCATCCTCATAATTTTCAGTGGAGAAATTTACGTTGTAGTTCCTTATCCTGAAAG
Source organism: uncultured Thermoanaerobacteraceae bacterium (assembly GCA_937914965.1). Taxonomy (GTDB): domain Bacteria; phylum Bacillota; class DSM-12270; order Thermacetogeniales; family Thermacetogeniaceae; genus CALGIY01. The sequence goes on from CALGIY010000397.1 coordinate 370, forward strand.
ATTCCTTCAGGTTTTCAGGGTTTGAATATATTTCCCTCAATAATTCAAGCTGAATTTTAATAGAGTCAATGTTGAAGTAAGCCGGAACTAATTCTCCGTAAATATTCTCCCTTATCAATACGGTAAACCTTGTACCAAAATATGATTTCTTTGTTCGGTTTATCACTTCATTCACAGGTAGGGGGTAGCTGCTGATTAGCTTTGGGAACTTATGGCTAACCTCTTTTAGACAATTCTGATATTCAATTACCAACTCGGCATCAGCTTTAATCCTGTTGCCTATCTTGTACCATTCTTCCTTTGAAAGTTCTTGAACATCTTTGGTATTGTATAGGATCGTTTCGCTAAACACCCCTGACGGGTCCCTGCACCTACCCAATATCTGGATAAACTTATCGTTGGAAAGCAGGGTATAGGGTAGGTTTGCGGTGCACACGGATATCAAGTGGTACCTTTCTTCAATATCGATTCCAACAAAAAAAGAACTTGTCATAAAGTTGATTTTCTTGGGGAGGGTGTTTGAGAATGCATCACCATAGAAGTACTTTTCCACATATATCCTACTCTTTATGCTGCACAGGACTGCGCATTGAGACTGCAATTCAGGATCAAGCAGTTGAATGATCTTCTGTATCCCCTTTATTACGGAATTGAAGGCTACCAATATCTTGTCGTCCGGGTTTGAGATCAGCAGCCCCCTGATTTTTTCCACAGTGGCCAGGATTACATTGTCGGTGTGGACTAGGTTGATATTTCTCTTTATATCCTCGTTGAACTCTATCATCACTTCCGTTTCATCCCATAGCTGCTCGTTTGAAAAATCTTTTACTGTTGCAGAAACAAGACTTCTTCTGGTGTAGTGAAATTTGAGGTAATAATCGATGACATTTTCCAGAGCAGGCCTGTAATGGCTGTCGTATTGGTACGCATCGATCTCGTCCACCATGAAGAAGAAATCTGTATACATCCTTTCGCCTAATTCATCATCCAATTTTGGAAGGCTATCCGCCACGACAATGAATTTTTTGTCCGGGATCCCTCCGTCAGCCATATAGTCGGCAATTCTTGGAAATGTTTTGCCCTCGATTTTTCCGCCTATATACAGATAATTTTACCTGTCAGTCCCTGGAATTCTGCTTTTCTCCGCCTTGTCCAAGGCAAGGGCCTTTGTAGGCACTACTATGATGCTGTTTCTCTTTGCACTTAACTCCAGTGTGGTGGATCCTATACCTGTTCTGTTTTTTTGAAGAATCCCATAAGGTGTTTTATCCAGCAACTGGGATAATTTGATATCGTCATGCGGGACTAATATCTGTATACCCTTGGGTTCAAATCCTCTTTCCTCGGTCCTGTATGTCCA
>CALGIY010000398.1 GCA_937914965.1 uncultured Thermoanaerobacteraceae bacterium
GGCCACAGTCTGCTGTAATTTCTTCAGTTAAGAATCGTTCATCATGAGACTTCCCATTACCTGGTATCATTTTTATTGACGGTATCTGGTTCCTAATTCTGAGAAGATATGATAAAAAGTAGGCAGATGACAAAGGATATTTGATCTTTAACGAAGTATGATTTTCAGAAATCTGAGAATTGCCAGTTGTGTAATTAAACCTATAGTAATCCTCTAATAATTCTAATAGTGAAACGAAAAATGCAGGAAGATAAACAGAGGACATACGAGAGGTGACACAGGATAAAAACCTGTTAATTACTTTAGAATAGTTATTCATCTTCATCTCTCCATGTTCGTAATTTCTATAGTTGTACAACGAGACACAAAGTGCTATTTATGTTTATTTCGCCAAAGTTTGACAAATTCCTTCTATAGAAGATTGACGCTGTAGTTTATTGCCGAAATATCGTGATGCGAAACTGGCCGCGAACGGGGCGGAATACGGAGAATCAAAAAGAGCATAGTGCCTTATTTGGAGGAGGGGGAGGAGTGAAGAAGGTTTACAACAAGCTTGTAAGGGATCGAATACCGGAAATCATTAAAGAATCTGGGAAAAACGCTGCCATTAGGACAGCTGATGAAGCAGAGTATAAGCACCTCCTCCGGCAAAAGCTGCTCGAGGAAGTAAACGAGTTTCTAGAGAGCGGCAGTTCAGAGGAACTGGCAGATATCCTTGAGGTTGTTGCTGCTCTAGGGCGCACTTGTGGCCTGTCTTTCGCTGATTTGCAGGAGATGGCGGAGGAAAAGAGGAAGGATAGCGGGGGTTTTGAGGAGAGGATTGTTCTTCTCAGCGTTGATGATTGATTGGTTAATACTTCTGTGTTTGGTGTCAACTATATAGGAGGTGCATTCCCCTGAAAAAACACTCTTTAAACAGCAAACATGCGCTTTTCTTGCTCATCGATCTTCAGGAAAAATTAATGAAGGCTATGGAACACGCTGAAAAGGTGTATAAAAATACGCGCATTATGCTCGGTGTTTGCCAGCAGTTAGAGATACCGGTTGTGGTGACTGAGCAGTACCCGAAGGGGGTGGGCAGGACTGTGCAGGATATAGCTGAGCAGCTGGGTGAGCACCTGCTCCTCGAGAAGACATCTTTTTCAGCTGTAACCAAAGAAGCCCTTGAGCAGTTACAAAGCTTTGGGCGCAGACAGGCGCTGGTGGTGGGGAGTGAGACCCATGTTTGTGTTTTCCAGACCGCACGGGATTTGCTGGCGGCAGGTTTCGAGGTTTATCTGCTGCGAGATGCTGTCTGTTCCCGCCGCAAGGACAACTACAAAAATGGGCTCCAGTTGATGAAGGAAGAGGGAGCAGTGATTACCGACACAGAAACTGCTGTTTTTGACCTGCTTAAAGTGGCAGGAACCCCTGATTTTAAGGCGATTCACCCCCTTATTAAATAGTTTTACTTCACCTGATGCTCCATGATTTGGTCCTTTTTACAGAAGATTTATTTTTTGGGAAGGATAATAGTTATTTATGACGAATAAACAATAATATGGATAATAATTAAATAAACCTCCGAGCTGTTCAGCCTAAAGCTTCAGGCTATGGCAGACAGACGGCAGGGTTTGAAGAGAAATTTTCAAGCCTCCCTTATGGAAAGGAGATCTATTTGCTCGGCTTAAAGAGGAGGCCGGGTTATTTTATGCCCGTCCTTCGTTGGCTTAATTCGGCCTGGTCTCCTAAGGGAGCCGGGTTTTTTTATTAGAAAGGGGGTTTTGATAGTACGGTTCTAGATGAAAGCAGATTAATGACATGAGGTAACAGAGTAAAGAAAGAATAGGGGAGGTTGTTTGTATGAACAGAAGAAAATCACTTATTCCTTTAGTGTTGGCGCTGAGTGTCTGCCTGCTGTTTTTAACTTCCTGTGCTAATGATGATGTCAGTGGTGGTAAAACCACTGCCGAGCCGACGGAAATTGTGCTGATCGACCGGGATGGAGAGGAGAAAACTGTTGATTTATCTAAGCTGGAGAGCATTACCGGTGACAGCGGTTTTATTAAATCCACCGGAACCATTGTTGGGCCGGCTTCCTTTACCGGGCCCAAGCTGTCCGATGTGTTAGCTGAAATCGGTGGGATTACCCAGGATAATTCTTTGATTGTCACCGCCGGCGATGGCTATGAGATGACCTTAACCTATGAACAGGCGATGGGGAATGTGATGACCTATGATTCTGAAGGAGAGCCCAAAAAAGTTGGAGGGTTAGATACTGTACTGGCTTTAGAGAGCTCAGCAGATGAGGTTTTAGAGAAGGCCCCAAGGCTTTGTTATCTTGGTGATGGAGAAATTTTAACCGACGGGCATTTCTGGATCAAAGAAGTGGCCAAAATTAAAGTGGTCCCAGCTGTGGAAGATTGGGAACTGTCTTTAAGCGGGATAGAAGAAGCGTCTATGGACCGCTCTACCTTTGAGAGTGTTGCTACCTGCGGCCGGTCTACTCACCCCGGACAGGAATTTGAAGACACCAACAAAAAAGGTGAAAAAGCTGTATATAAAGGGGTTCCCTTGTGGGTGATGGTTTCGGTGGTAGATGGCGCAGATGATGAGGATGGCCATTACCGGTTTAACCGCGACCTGTCCCAAACCGGGTATACGGTCCAGGTTATAGCTGTGGATGGTTATAAGGTGGAGTTGTCCTCCAAGGATGTGGCCTATAATGATGGGATCTTCCTGGCTTATTTAAAGGACGATCAGCCGCTGGACAAGGATTCTGGCCCACTGCAGTTGACAGGCCCGAAGCTGCCCAGCAAACAGCATTCAGTTAAACAGGTCGCAGAAATTAAGTTGGTTAATTTGCCTTAAATAAGGTACACCTTTGAGGAGGTATAGACATGCCTGTCAATAATAAACGATTATCCCTGGTGTTGATATTAGCCATAACTGCCCTGTTGGCAGGTATGTCTTTCACCCTTTTATCCTGCGCTCCGAGTCAGCCAGCTGTGGAAGTCGAACCCCAGGGAGCGCTGATCATTCCTTCCCAGGAAGAGGAGATTCGCCTGCGGGCCTATCGCCCAGAGGTGGAGTTGGTATTAACCTGGGAAGGTGAAGAGAGCGGTTCTGCGGCAGTAGTTGTGGAAAACATAGCCGCGGATTCAACAGAGGTAAAGGCAGCCCCGGCAGCAGGAGAAGAGGCGGCCTCCTGTACTGTTAAGAAAGAATCTCCCACAGTGCTGCGGTTAACTGTAAACGGGAGCGGCACTCAGCGTGTGGAGTTGAAGCCCACACCTGCGTCTGAAGACAAGCCGCTTCTGTTTGCGGTGGTAGGGGACAGTCAGGGCCGAAATGAAGTGCTGGCCAAGATCATCGAGGAAGTAAATTCATCGAAGGCAGATTTTCTGATCTGTTTGGGGGATCTGGTTGCATCAGGAAGTGGTAAAGAATACCAGGTGTCCCAAGAGACAAT
>CALGIY010000399.1 GCA_937914965.1 uncultured Thermoanaerobacteraceae bacterium
CGCTATAGGGATCCACGGTACAACTTCGACCGGTTTACGGAAGATGTCGGGGTTAACAAAAAATACCTCTCTCGTGTGATCAACAGGAATTTTGGAACTAACTTCAGTGCATATATCAATAGCTTGCGATTGGGGGACGTCCGGGAGATGATTGGTGACCTTGGCCCGGGGGCGATCTATAACCTTACGGCAATTGCTCTACTAGCGGGTTTCTCTAGCTATTTTAAATTCTCACACTACATCAAGACGGCCCACGGGGTCAATCCCACAGATTACTTCAGGCAGAACAGGCCGCTCTGAGGGTGAGCGGGGAAACATACATGGCCCTTGGCTTTGCTGAAGAAGGCCTTGTACTTCCGCCGGGCCTGGAGGGTAGAAGGCTACGCGCCATGGGATCGGGTATCCTCATTCTTGTGGTGAGCTCGGAAGGGGATAAACATAGTCTACTGCGCTGGTGTGGAACTGGCCCCAGCATTTTCCTGGCCCGGTGAGGAGCTCAGGTTGGGCAGGCTGTGGCGGGGTTTCGGTTCTGGTAACGCCTTTCGGCCACAAGGAAACAGGCCCCCCCCCCATAGGGAGGGTAGGTGAGCGGAAAAAGAATAGCCACCCGGTGAACGGGTGGCTTGGCTTTATTGAAAATTAATATGGATGGACAATCTGAGCTGAAAGAGAAACGGTCGGATCAAGCCCCCACTTTTGGGGGGCAGACCAACTCCTTGCTATTACATTAACAAATATAAACTGTCTGAAGAACACACGGATCTGGATTTGGTTCTAAAAAAATAAATATTTTTATCTGCTTCGGCCGGAGTAATGAATTCCGAGCCACCTGTAGAGCCCGGTATGGACGGATCATATTCCACAAAAAAGCGAACGGTACTGGACCGTTGGCCCAAACATTGGATATTACTAACTTCTTGACTGCCATCATGATAATGAAATCGGGCAATACAAAACAAGCCCAACGGAACGAATTCAATCGGGCAAAGTACAAAGTGCACGTGAGTGCGGCTATAGAAAACGCATAAATATAGCGACTGTCCTTGGGTTAAGGAAAGTCGGGGTGAGGATAGGTGCAAAATTCCGTCCGGTCCCTTCTGAGCTAGGGCAAATCACAACCGGGGTACTGTTGGTTTCGATGGGTGCCATGATCCGGTCTGCTGTCCGGGTTTCAGCTCTGGGTGATGGGCAGTTCAATCCGGAACTCTGTCCCCTGTCCCTCGGTGCTGTCCACCCTTATGTTCCCGCCCATCCATTCGACCATTGTCTTTACTGCCCATAGCCCCATCCCGTGGGGTTCCTCACCGTTGAGCCCTGTCCTTTTGGAACTGCTGAACTTCTCGAAGACATGCTCCTTAAGGTGCGCAGGGATCCCTATTCCGGTGTCACTCACGCAGATGGTGACAAGGTCTCGGCCGCTCTCCACCCATACCCGCACCATACCACCACTGGGAGTGAACTTGAGGGCATTGGACAGAAGGTTGTTCAGGACCTGAATCAGTTTGTCCTGGTCGATGAACAGGTGGACGGGGCTCTTGACCTGATCGTATTGGACGCTTATCCCGCATTCCGCTGCCATGGATGCAAACTGTCCCATGAAACCTTTGAGCATATCGTTCAGGTCCGCCCTCACCCGGTTCAGTGGGACCCCCATCGAGGTAAGGAACTCCTTCCTAAGAAAGCCCCTGATCAGACCGGCATTGCTCCAGCACATCTCCTGCATGGAGCAGAGGACGGGCACCAGGGGATCGCCATGTTTCCTGCCGGAGGTCTCAAGCGCGAGGACCGCAAGCTTTTCCAGAATTGCCAGGGAACCCACAAGGTCATGGCTCAGGATATTGAGGATGGCGTTCTTCTTGGAGTTGTGGCCGAGGATGGCCTGCTGGAACTCGGTCTGCAGGGTCACGTCGCGAGCATATCCGGCGATCTTGGAGATGCCCGCATCGCGGTATGGGTACATGTTGAGTTCAAGGTAAACCTGCCCGCCCTCGCCTGAGAACTTGACGACCGTTCCCTCGATCGGGCTGTTCTCTACCCCCAGGAGCCTGGCCTGCAGAAGGTCCCTGTCCTCCACTGGCAGGCGGTCTGCCAGGTCCTGTATGTTCTGCAACGGTCCCTGAATCTCCTGGAAAAAGCGGAAGGCATGGTTGGCATGTTCGAAAAGCCCGGATTCCCTGTCAAGGGAAAACACCATCAGGTTGGAATTCTCGGTCAGCACCTTAAGTGCGATGTTTGTCATGGCTTCTGGATAGTTAGTTGTTAATTACTGCAAGTTAGTGAATTGATCGATAAATCCATTGACCGATGTCTGTTTTTTCCTAACGGGAGCCTCACGGGCCCAGAACAGTCCGGAACCGTGACAGCCGGTCAGCTGAATGTGGGACCGGCAACATATTCGGGGCACAACCAGGTGACGGGTGCTCGGATCGGAAAGGGGCCTGTCTATCTCCGAATAGGGGAGGTCCTCAACGTCCTTCTTGATCTGCATCTAGATCATGTGAACATGCTTCTTGTCGAACTCCCTGATCTTGCCTGCTCTTTGTGCAGCTGGCCTACTCCCGATCGATGCCCCTGTCCGTGTCCAGATAGAGAGAGTCTTGCTGGGGTCCCTTCAGCACCAGAAGGGGCCTGCCGAACATAGGAACGGAGTTGAGAACGGCATAGTCCATCCTGCTCTCGTCCAAGTACCTGTGGAGCGCCCTGAAGGTGAGGAAATCCATGAAACCCTCGAAGACGGATGCCACCGGATTACCCTGTTAAAATCGGTCATGGGATGCGCCGGTGGCCCCTTGGCTGCTTCGTAAGGTGATGCACGGGCGATGCACAGTAGTTGGCGGCACTTGACCGGGTATTTATACCCTTTGTGAACAAGGATTAAACCGAAGGGGCCCTGACAGTGTCATAAAGAATAAAAAGCATGCCGAAAAACCTTCACACAGAAGATTATAGTGAACTGAACATCAGGTCGTTTGTGCTGCGACATGCACTCTGGTTCAAGGAGAACCTGGGCATGGAGGAATCCATAAACTTCGTTCGGGCAACCCTTAAGGACCGTCCCGCGCTAAGGGAAGAACTGATAAAGTTGATCAGAGGAGACTGAGCGCCCCACACCGCCAAGGGTCTGCCCGGTCTCCGGCTTCCTTTGCCTTAGCTATTACCCTTGCATGGGAGATTCCCCTCCCCGCGTCCCCAACGAGGTACCTTTCAGGTACCATAAAGCTTACCTGCAGATAAAATTCCTCGAGAGAATTCCCATCACATCTCGCCACCTTGCTTCCAGTTGTCGGTCCCGGCCCGGCAGGGAGAAGGACTGCCCGATACACTTCCGCAGAAAAAGTCGTCCTGGAGGCACAGTTAGGATACAAGCTAAACTTGTGCTTGCCTGTTGCCCAGAGATGGGCTTTCTTTGGAATATTAAATGGCCGGCAATCTGATGGGTGCATCTTTGGCCGCTACAAGGAAGGATATGCTAAATTTTATTACCTGGACGGGCTTCATAACTGCGACTGTCATCTTGACGGCAGCCTACTATGCACGGATGCTATCTGCCCATTACGGGATAGGCATCATGGATCGTCTCACAGGTCCAAACGGACAGGGCAAGGGAGGTATACCTCCCTTGCCCCATCGTCAGAAGGGCAAATTGGTCAGATACCTGAGGGATCATCCGAACTTCTCTCCCAGCTCCGGATATATCTGGCCGCTGATCGAAGGAGCAGGGCAGAATGGGACGGAGTTGCACTTGGAGAACCGTTGACACGCAAACAGGGTGGAGAGCTTCTCAGGGAGAGGTTTCTCGTGCAGGGCCTAGAGCCTCCAGACAGTTCTCAATTGGACGAACTTTGGGGCCGCTGCTATCCCTGATCGAACTGGGGTACCCAGCTTCTGGAACCTTTGGTGCAGGCGCGCCCCTTGACTAAATTTTTCAGGCCTCTGGGAGAACAGGGCGGACTGCCCTCCAAGAGTTGGAAGTCGTTCCAGATTATGTGATAGAGCCATGGATAGGTTCGCTCCGTACATCCATCACACCATTGTTGCCGTGTTTCCACAATTCACCTTTTCGCGAGGGAAATTTCTATCAGTGGGGGTATCCGAGCCAAATGGAGGAATGAGAATCGACGTTAAAACCGGACACGGCCAAATGAGCAAGGTATTGCAGATACCATCCTATAACTAAATTCAAGCAGAATGAACAAAGAAAATTACGACTACCTCAAAGACCAGATTTTCTATGCTGGCTTTGGGAACAAATTGCACGAAGCCCTCCAATCAAAGATTTCAAGGGGCAAAAAGGAGTTCCAACTACACTTCCAGGGAATTGTCAGCGGCCAAACCGTCTCGGCGGAGCTCCAGTTCTCCCAGAGCAGAAAGACAGAGCACTATTTCTTCAACTCATATACCCTCGAAATCCCCGCGGATTCAAAGCAAGGGCCGAGAAAATTCTACGTGAACGGAAGGGAGAGGTTCACCCTAAAGGAGGCATACAACCTGATGTGCGGCCGATCGGTCCACAAACAGTTTACCAACATGAACGGTGAGCCCTACAGGGCTTGGTGCCAGCTGGACACCAAGGAGATGGACATCCAGGGACAGTACAGGATGTCCAAGTTCTACGAGAGTAACGGCTATGATCTTGAAAAGCAGCTGGAAAGGTTTCCGATCCGTGAGATCTCAGATCCGGATTCCCGCAAACGGGTCCTCGAGTCCCTCAAGAGGGGAAACCGGCAGCTGGTCACTTTCGATCTTAGCAGCGGTCCCGAGAAACTGTACGTTGAAGCACTTCCGCGCTTCAAGGCCGTATGCATCTACAATGGAAAGGGTATTAGGCAGGAATTTATTGACGACCGACAGCACGTTCAACGAAATGGCGCAAAGTTACAGGAACAGCAACGGCAGATACAGGTCCGAAGATCGGGTCACAAACCAGGGAAGCCGTGAAACTCGGTTGGCTGCTGGCACTGGGAAATTTCCTGCCCCGATCGTTTCGCCGTTTGGAAATGGATCCCAGGGTTTCATGCCGCCATATGGCCGTTTTTCCTGCCCTTTTGGGAACGCACCTTGAAAACGGACCGACAGGTCCGGTAAGCATGTTCGGAGTCCAGGGGGCGACGATGTCCAAGATGTCACTGGCCTCCTACTTCAGCTGCCTCAGGGACCTCCACGATCTGGGATATGTTCACTATGTGCGTTTCTTTGACAGGACTAGGCCGAGCAGGATCTAGTTAAGGGGGCTGTGGCCCGAAAGGATCAAGGGAAAGCAAGCGCATGGGGATATACCTTGCAAGGGTGTCCAGGGGGGTCCGTTGGGCTTGGTGATATATCCATGAACACTGGATCCCGGATGTGGTGGGCAACGTTAATCCTATACCCAGCAATGGACTTATATTGCTATCTTTGTTCAAGATGATCAAGAAGGAAACAATTGAAATGGTCCTGGACGCAGCTCGGATTGAAGAGGTGGTGGGGGAGTTCGTAGACCTGAAGAAGCGGGGCACCTCGCTCATAGGCAACTGTCCTTTCCATAACGAAAAGACCCCTTCCTTCCATGTTTCTGTCTCCAAGGGCATTTACAAATGCTTTGGGTGCAGTGCGGGAGGGGATTCCCTGAAATTCGTCATGGAACATGAAAAGTATTCATATCCCGAGGCTATCCGCTATCTGGCGAACAAATACGGTATCCCCGTTGAAGAAGAGCAGGTTAGCCAAGAGCAGCAGCAGGTTCAGGGGAAACGCGAGAGCCTCTACGTCTTGAGCAAATGGGCAGGCAGATATTTCGCCGAACAGCTACTGGAGACCGAGCAGGGAAGGAACATTGGCCTGAGCTACTTCCATGAGCGGGGCTACCATGAGGAGACCATTAGGAAATTTGAACTGGGTTATTCCCCGGAAAACTGGACGGCCCTCGTGGACTCGGCCAAAAGGGAGGGACACTCCGCGGAATACCTCCTGGAGGCTGGCCTTGCAATCGAGCGGGAGGACGGTTCGCTGTATGACAGGTTCAGGGCACGCGTTATCTTTCCCATCCACAACTTGACCGGAAGGGTTATAGGATTTGGGGCCAGGACCCTAAAGACTGACAAGAAGGTGCCCAAATACGTTAATTCTCCTGAATCGGACATTTACCACAAGTCAAATGTGCTCTATGGAATACATCTGGCCAAGAGAGCTATAGTGGACAGCGATGCGTGCTACCTGGTGGAAGGGTACGCCGACGTCATCTCCTGCCATCAGGCGGGGGTCGAAAACGTGGTAGCCTCCTCGGGCACTTCTCTTACCACTGGCCAGATCAAGCTCATAAGAAGGTTCACGCGCAATGTGGTCATCCTGTACGACGGGGACCAAGCTGGGATCAAAGCATCCATCCGAGGTACCGAGATGTTGCTCGAGGAAGGCATGAACGTCAAAGTGCTGCTCTTCCCAGACGGGAACGACCCCGATTCTTACATCCAAAAGCACGGTCCCTCCTCATTCCGGGCCTACCTGGAGAAAAACGAGGAGGATTTCGTCTTTTACATGACCAGGGTCCTGCTCGGCGAGGCTGGCCATGATCCGATCAAGCGGTCAGAAGTTATCCGTGAGGTTGTAAAGAGCATCTCCCTTATCCCAGATGAAATCAAGGTCTCTGTATACATACAGCAGTGCAGCAGTCTCCTCCAGATCGAGGAGAGGGTCCTGTTGACCGAGCTGAACAAGATGAGGCTGGAGCGTGCCAAGAATGTCTCAAAATCGGCCCAGGGACCGTCTGCGGAAAGTAATTCCCAGATCCCGGACGATGGATTCATCCCTGCGGAAATGCTCGCAGCAATGGAGTCGCAGGGCGTACTTCCGCCAAAACCTGGTAATCCCGAGTCCTCCGAGGTCCTTATGGAACGCGAACTGGTAAGGGTGCTGCTGAATTACGGCAGGGAACAGGTGACCTGGGAAGGGGACGCAGATCTCCCGGTTGCACCGTACCTTTTGGCAAGTCTGGAGGATATCACCTTGAGTGACCAGGTGAGCAGAAAGATCGTTGAGGAGTTCCGTGCTCACTCAGAGCGTTTCGAGGTGCCAGAGGCCAGGTATTTTTTCTCCCATGCAGATCCCCTGGTGGCCAAAATGGCGATAGACTGTTTGGCAAACAGGTATGAGGTGAGTCCGAACTGGAACGACGACAAGCGAAAGATATTTGTTCCCCAGGAAAGGGACCAGTTGAAGGAACTCGTGGTACAGCTGATCTACAGGATGAAAAAGATCAAGGTCGAGGTGGAGATGGAAAGGTTCAGGGAGGAAATTAAGGCTGAACAGGATCCGGCCAACCTGCAGATCCTCCTGGACAAGTACCAAAAGCTCAAGGAAGCTGAAAAGCTACTTGGCGGGCTGTTGGGAAATACCGTCGTAAAGTGAACTCCCAAATTTCTCAACCCTAGGATTTTTGACCCTTTTCCAGCCCTTGGTGAGGCCCGCTGCCCTTGATTGACGGCAGGATAGAACCGCCTCCGCCAGTTCCGTGGAAACCAGGGGTTTGGAAAGCACGCGGTCAAAGCGGTCTTCGGTGTCCTCTCTTCCTGTATAGAAGCTGTCCCTGTTCTCTGAGGTCAAAGCGAGGACTGGTAGGAATTCCCTTTCCTTGCGGACCATTCTCAGGGCATCCCATCCGTCAGGTCCGGGCATGTGCAGGTCGGTCAGGATGAGGTCAACGGGATTAGCAAGGGTGAAGTCCACGGCATCACTGTTCAGGAATACCCTGACATTGCCAAACCCTTCGTTGAGTTGAGACATATAGAAACTGTTTATCTTGTTGTCCTCAATAATAACCATCCTGATGTCCTTAGGGATGTACGAAATGCTTTTTGGCCCACTGTGGTCTATTTTTATTCCATCTTTGGCCAGTCTGACCTGCAGCGAAAAAGTTGATCCTCTGCCCGGTGTGCTCCGCACCGTTATCTTTCCGTCGATCTGTTCTGCCAGTAGCTTACTGATGTACAGGCCAAGGCCGAACCCTGTGGCCCGAGAGTTTTCCCTAATCCTGTAGTACTGGCGGAAAATGTACTTTTGCTGATCTTTGCTGATACCCGTTCCAGTCACCTCCACCCTAACTTGGAGAGCTGGGTGCCCGTTGCTTTCCGAGATTCGGACTGAGATCGAAACGGTCCCCTTGGACGTGTATTTTATGGCATTACTGAGCAGGTTTGATACTATCTGCTTTATCCTGAACTCACAGCTATAGATCTGGATTTGCTCTGCTATGGCGATGTCCGTGGCAAGGTCCAGCCCCTTTTTGTCTGCAGCGTACTTCTGTACCTGTATTAACTGTCCGATCAATCGTGCAGGATGGAAGAATTCCTTGGTTACAGAATGGCCGATTGTTAATGCCAATAGTAATGTGGTATTTCAATAACTTGTATGGCCCGCCCTTGAGGAAAAAGCTTACAGACACAAGGTGCCAAATTGGGTGTTTTTTCAATTTAACCGTACCGAACCTGACCCGGACGGCCTCCCTTATTCGGGCAAGCCCAGAACCGAGATGGAACACTTCACCGCCGGTTGTATGGAAACCATCGCCTTTGTCGATGGCGGTGACCGTGGCCTTGGTGCCCTCTACCTTCGCAACTATCCTGATATGGGTGCCATGGGAGTGTTTAAGGCTGTTGTTCCGCAGTTCCTGACAGATCCTGTAAACCAAAAATTTCTCGCTTTTCATCAAGTTGTTTTCCGGACCATATAACTGGCCGTCAACCTTAATGCCCCCGTTCTGGAGCTTTGCCTCCATCTCGCCCATGGCACTCTGCAATCCAAAGTCTAGGAGCGTCTTTGGAGAGAGCTCATAAGATATCTTTCGGATTTTCTGTATGGCCTCGCCCAATATTCACTTGGTCGGGGTAATGTCTCCCAGGTGCGCCTGGTGCTGGGACAGAAAGTGCTGTAAATTCAACCTGGCGGCATACAGCAGCTGGCCCACTTCGTCGTGAAGGAGCCTCCCTATGCGCTCCCTCTCCGCCTCAACTTCTTCATGGAGGTCTGGAGCTACCTGCATTCCGTCTCCCGGAAATACCAGGATCCTTATCGCTCCCCCCTGGCGTTCGACGGCAGCACGGAGGTCGTTTTTTTGCCTGCTGCCTGGAACCGAAACATTTAAGAAGTGCCTGAGGGGAGGATTCTCGAGCAGATCCTTGATGCGCTGGGAGATGTTCTTCCCCAGCAGGATGGATAGATCCTTGCCAATGAAACTGCCTTCAACCCTGCCGAAGGGAGAGATGTGGGATATGTAAATTTCCTGGATAATGAGTTCGTCGGTCGTCTCGACCAATGCCCCGTAGATTGGGGCCAATCGTCTAAATGTTTTGGCGGTCATTCAATTCTTTACCACGAGAAAGTTCCCTTTTTCGTTTAATAACTGGTAACAATCGTTAAGAAGCTCAGGCTTCCTGGCCATGTAAGTCCTCCTCCAGCTATATCCTAGCTAAAAATGGATATAATGAAAAAATATACACTTTTACAATATCCCACGGGATCCCAAATCAATCCAGGCGTAACCCTTGGCAGTAATGGGGATAATGCGTTTCCCATCAGGCCCTGCATTGTGGGAGGGAAGATGGTCCACCCTGGGACCTAACACTGAATTCTGACAGGTCGGCACTTTCGATCGGATCAGGCAGGGACTTGTTCTTTTCGTTCAGATCCCTCAAAAAGTCCACGAAAACCTCCGGAAGCAGCTCTTTTTTTTCATCCTTGACACTTAAATACACCCTCTCCCCATTCTGAGGGAGATCTTCTGAATAGGTTGCCCCTGCAGAGGGGACGTGGAAATATTCGCGAAAAATCTCCCTGGCCGAACATGGCAGAATCCCAATGTTGATGAGCTTGAAGATATGTATGTACTTATCGATCTTTTCTATTATTCTCTGTTTGTCGGTCATATGTAAATGATTTTTGTCTGTTCATCGGTCTGTTTATAGTTTGGCTAATGACGCTCTTTATTTTTTGCTCACCCCCTCCACTGGATACTGAACTTTATCAGCAACATGTCGCAATTGCTGTTGAATTCGTGAATGTCATACCCTTTGTAGGTAAATTCCTTCACTTCCTCTATTTTCCTCAGCAGTTCCTCAACCTGGAGGATGGCATCGGACACTACACCTGTCAGCTCCAGTCCCTCTTTAGAAATCGTACTCTTGAATGTCAGAATTTCGGGCATGATGTATCTCCTTTCCTGCATATAACAATCTGCTGGATATATAAGTTTGGGCCGATGGAAAAAATTTTGGGCCAATAGGATCAAGCTGTTTGCTCTCTGGGGGTCGGGGTAGGGCTTCATTAGCTTCCTGTCGAATTTGCCAGGGTTGATGGTTGCTCAGGTTATGGTGCCTTCCTTTTCGGCCAGAAAGATTTATTGAACTGGTATTTCGGGAAATCATCCGGCTTTTCCTTTCACTGATGAGGATTCTTAAAAAAATATAGATGGGGTCAGGAATGCCGAAGCATCTTGGAGAAAAGGACGGCGAAGTTTTGATAAGTTTCTGAAATTCAGGACTCCGGGGTGATCGGGCAAATGGCCCGATTGGTCACCCGGGACCAGCAAGAGAGATGATCGATATTATTTTTGTACGAAGTTGGGCCACCATTGAAAAAAATAACTAATTTAACAAAAGCTAAGCGATGCTTAGAAATTTCGTTATGCCCGGGATGGCCAAGTACGCCCCGGGTTTTATTTCCTAAAATCCCCCCCCAAGAATGCAAAATCCAATCCGTTCCAAAGTTCCCCTTAACGTCTTTCACATTTGTCCACCAGTCCAAAGAGCAATACCTTATGGAACAGCTCAAGTTTTTCTGTAGGGCAAGAAGAGTTTTTTGGCGATGAATTCCTGGAATTCCATGAGATGGACCGCATCCATGTCCTTGGGAAAATAACCAGTGTCCTGGAAATGGGATTCGAGCTCTTTTATCCTTTCCCTGAGGATGCAGTTCAACCTGAGGTTGAAGTCCCTGAAATTACCGGATCTTGATTCCAGGAAGTGTTCAAGGTGGTGGAGGTAGAAAAGTTCAAAAGCTGGGCGGGTAAGGTTGGCAACGGCGTCTGTAAATGCCCTGTCCTCATCATACCTTTTCAGGGGGTTCCTTTTAAGGTCGAAAGGATGAGGGAACAGTCTGAAAACCGTTGTTGTTTTAAAAAGTCTCGTACGTTTCTTGGTCATTAACGGATAGTTTTTTCGGTTATAATTCTATATGACCTGTTGTCACAGGATGATAGCCCATTGGGAGCAGGAACAACGCACAATTGTAGGCATTACCGACCGGGAGGGCTAGAGCAGGGGAAAGTAGGCTGCATCGCCTTTTTTCCCCGAAAGCCTTTCAGGGTAACGATTTGTCCGCCAAAAAGTTTTATTTTATTCGTTTTTATGGTCTTGGTCGAATTCCCGAATCAATCAATCGCTTGTACAGCGGTCCGGAAACATTGATATGGATAAAACGCTACAATGAAATTTTGGAGTATGCATAAAAATAATGCTAAATTTGGTCATGTGCTCAATGAACCAGTGCCGGGATCAGAATTACGGCCCGCTAACTGGCCACTTTCCTATCGACCCAACATGGTTTGTCGGTAGTGTGATGCCTTTTAATCGTTAATTCATCAAATTAAGACAGACAATGAGATCTAAAGTCAAATTATTATTTATGGTTCCCATTCTGACGGTTTTCCTTTCTTCGTGTAGGACCCAGAGTGGTAAGTTCGAATTTTCTGAGCCTTCCGGTACCCTCAAGGTCCAAAAGGGTGAAAAAGTTACCCTAAGATTGAACTTCCCGGACCCGCAGATCGATTCCGTAGTTTATTCTCTGGACGGTGAAGTTCTTGAGGTCAGGACGGACACGAATTCCTTGGATCTCGATACTGACCCGTACGGTTACGGGAACAAGACACTGAGTGCCAAGCTGTACGCCAATGGGTCCCAGGAAATTGCCTACAGGGATATCCAGGTTGTCCCTGTGGCCCCCACCGCCTACTCCTTCGAGGTGTTGAACGTCTATCCCCATGATCCGGATGCGTTTACCCAAGGGCTTTATTATGACAATGGGACCCTCTATGAGACCACTGGAAGGTGGGGGGAATCTACGTTGAGGAAAGTTGACCTGGCCACCGGCGAGGTTCTTGAACGGGCTGATATGGCAGGAGATGAGTTTGGCGAGGGAATGACCGTGGTCGGGGACAGGATGTACGTTCTGACATGGGAAAACAATCGGGGTCACATTTACGACAAGCGCAATTTCAAACAACTCGGATCATTCGATTATCAGAAGAGCACCAAAGGTTGGGGCCTTACCCATGACGGCAATAGGTTCATAAAATCGGACGGTACGAGCCGACTATATTTCCTAGACCCTGAGAATCTAACCGAGACCGGATCGATCGAGGTTTTTGATGATAATGGTTCTGTTGACAGCATCAATGAACTTGAATTTATCGATGGTAAAGTATATGCCAATCTATATCATGGTGATAGGGATGAGATTGTGATTATCAACCCGGAGACTGGAGTAATTGAAGGGAAGATTAATTTTGTGGGCTTATATGATGGCAAGCGTGCTCCTTATGACAATGAGATGAACGGTATTGCTTATAAGCCTGATACCAAGACATTGCTTTTGACTGGGAAGTTATGGAGCAAACTTTATGAGGTACGTTTAAAGGAACGTTAGATCAATCTATTCTCGGTTGCTATTTTTATTAGCGACATCATATTTTTTGTTTTGAACTTGCTCATCATCCTTTTCCGATGGGTTTCGATGGTGAGCGGGGACAGAAACAATTCCTCTGCGATCTGCACGGAGGTCTTCCCTGAGGCGATCAGTTTCAAGATTTCAGTTTCTCTTTTTGTTAGTTTTGGTAGTAAGGGCAGGTCTGAGCTGATGGGATTGGCAATAATGTCCTGTACAGCTGAACTGAAAACCATCTGTTTGCACACTGCTTGATCGAGGCAATTCTCCAACTCTTCGATATCAATGTTCTTCAACAAATAACCGGACGCGCCGTTTTGCAACAACTGCAGGATCACGCTTCGTTCGGTATGGTTGCTGAGCCCCAAGATAATAACATTGGGTGCTACTCTTTTGATTTCGAGGCATAGATCGATGCCGTTGATGTCGGGCAATGATATGTCCAGCAGGACAATGTCCACAGGGTCGGTTTGGAGGTAGCTGAGCAGGTCGGAACCTTTGGTAAAAGTTGCTGTGACCTCATAGGTTTTGATGCGGTCCAATAGGCTTACCAAGCCCTGAAGGATCAAGGAATGGTCGTCGACAATAGCGATGCTATGGGCAGTATTGTACATTTTCTTTAGGGCGAAGGTTAAATATCGCTAAAGATAGCCAAGTTTTCAGCATTTAAACGTTCAATTTTAAATATGCCTGTTTCTGGGTACAAAAATATACCCTATGGACGGATACTTCCTTTTGGAATCAGGAATTCTACTTTTTCTTTTAGCGGTTCGAATTCTAGTTTTCCAGACTCTTCAATCCTGTCCGGAAATAAAATACCATACAGGTGATCGACCTCATGTTGGAAGATAACTGCTGTAAATCCTTCGACCAATTCTTCTTTCACTTCACCTTTTCGGTCGATATGTTGCAGTTTGATGGCATAGCTGCGTTTTACATCTTGCCTTAGGTCCGGAATTGAGAGACATCCTTCTGCTCCCACACGTGTTAGTTTGGACCTCCATATAATCTTAGGATTGATATAGAATTCGAAGGGTTCATCTTTTTTGTCCAGTCTCTGCACCCAGATGACATTTTTATTGACACCAACCTGTGGTCCGGCAATTCCGACTCCGGCATGTTCAGGGTCGTTGACTGTCAGTAGCATCCGAGCGGAAAGCTTATCCAAAAGAGGGTCATCAAATTTGATATCTTCAGAAGGTTTTTTCAGGACGGCAAGTTCTTTGTCATCAGTTATCTGATAAACATGCATCTTGCTGTTTTCATCAGCTCCATTTATTAAAGCAATTTCTCCTTCACTGAAGTTCTTTGCCATGCTTTTATTCACGTTACGTTCGTTTTTTGGTCCTTTATATTTCATTTCTCCAGCATCAATTGTAATGCCAGTAAGGATATTTTCCTTTGGAGGTTGTGGACATCTGTAGCCATTGCTATAGGCGCAGTAAGGGTTATAAGCTTTGTTGAAGTCAATTTTGATCTTTCCGTCTTTAATGTCTTCGAGGCTCAGGTCCAGGTATCTGCCCCCCTCATAAGTGGCATCCCCGTTTGTATTGTCCATAAATGGGACAAAAAGATGGTTTTTATAGGTAGGATTCTGGAATAGGGCAACACTTTGGTAAGCGGTCAGGGCTACTTTTTGTCCATTGAGTTCAAAGTGGAGAATGCCATATCTTTTGTATTCATTGGATGTTCCATCATAGGTCGGCATGCGGAAGGTCTGTTCATTAAACAGAGGCTCAACCTCAGCGGTTACGACATAATCTGGGTTTACCGGAAAGAACTTGATGAATTCCACTTGATCTTTGCGGAGCGGGCCGAATTCATCCTTTGCCATTTCTTGGATCTGTTTGTCGCGATATTGCTGGATTTCTTGCTCCAAGGACTGTGACATCACAAAAACAGGGGACAGTAAAGTTATCAGATAGATGATTGTTTTCATTTTCAAATAATATCTCATAGGTAGATAATCTTAAAATTGCTAAATCTACCTTTGCAATTCTGTTTAATTTCCAATTACTAAGGTATTTTTCTATTTTCCCATCGATTAACTTTTCATTTTCCTGTATACCCTTTAGTATTCTGATCACATATTTCATATCTATATCATCTAAATCCATATCTTCTGGGTCTTTTTCTTTTTTAATTCCCATAATTTCTGTTGCAGTTTCTTCTTCACTATTTATTTCTTTTAAGTTATTTATTATATCCATATAGTTTTCTTTTTTTATCTTGCTAATGGCATACAGCGTGGTAATGAACACCACAAGGAATACACCAAGCATACTGATTCCTATACTGTCCCAAGGAAACATAAACTCTATATCACCGCCGCCAACAACCATTCCCCTGTAAATCAGCCACGAGAGAATTCCTGAGAGGGGCAAGCTCCAAAGCATTGTCCGTGCTCCATAAAGTGCACATTCAAAGCGCATCATCTTATTAAAATCTTGGTCGGACATTCCCACGGAGCGGAGCATGGCAAGCTCTCGCCTGCGAAGCTTGATGTTGGTGGAAATCGTGTTAAACACATTGGCAACCGCAATCAACGAAATCATGACGATAAACGTATAAGCGAACACGTTGGAAA
>CALGIY010000400.1 GCA_937914965.1 uncultured Thermoanaerobacteraceae bacterium
TACCAGACGGGTCAGGGCAACAGAAGGAACGAAGATAAATATGCGGGCTCCGGGCTTTTTCAAAAGTTCACCTGTGATCTCCAGCACCCTCTGCTGAATACGCAGCCCTTTCCCCCGCCTTTTCCAGGGACTCACATTAAGAAGCTGGGGAACCGGAAGGGGAAAACCATGGTGGCGAACAGGTATTTTTACTATATCAACTTTGCTCGTCTGTGCAAACATCCAGGAGACTGGAGTAGCTGTCAGATAGACAAACTTTCCACCATGACGGCGAGCCCTTTCCACACCAAAGTGCAGCATCCTGCACTCCGGGTAGGGATAGGCATCCCCCTCATCGAGAATAACCAAATCAAACCGGTGATAGAAGCGCAGTGTCTGATGTGTTGTCGCTACAATCAGGGGCACATCCTTATTATGACCGCCACTGCCCCCATAAAGAGCAGTGACACACCCTTCTCCAAAAGCCCTGGCCAGGCGAGGGGCAATCTCCAGGACCACATTCCGTCTGGGAGAAGCAAACAGCACCTGCTGACGGCGCCCCAAAGTATCAGCGATAAGAGGAAATGAAACCTCGGTCTTTCCCGCTCCACAGGCTGCCCAGACAAGGTATGTCCCCCCTGGCTTGCCCTCTCTGCCAAATTCCAGCAGGGCTGTTGCCGCACCCTCTTGTGGTGGTGTGAAGCGCAGTTCCCCCAACAATGAAGAATAGTTAGTAGCATGTACACCTGACCTAGATGCAGGAAGGACAGCCTGAGCAGTTCCCGCTGCGCCCAGATCCTGTGTGACATCTTCTGTAGTGCCTTCTGACAGAGATCTGGCCAGACCTTCAGCCCCCCAAACATGAGGAGAACAGCAGATCTCATGTTGTCTGCTGCCGCAATCCATCTTTAGAAGCCTTCTCATACCACCTAGACCACCAATACCACTTTCGGCAGCCCGTGCGGCAGCTGAGCCCTCATATGCTGTGTACAACTGGCTGCAAAAGCCCAGGTTCCCCATCATTCCACACTCCGGACAGCTGCAGCACACACTGCTGCCACATCTGGCACAGATGTGGCAGCAGTGTGTGCTGCAGC
>CALGIY010000401.1 GCA_937914965.1 uncultured Thermoanaerobacteraceae bacterium
GATCAGGCACCGCAACCCGGATAATATCACAACCTATGCTCTCCAGTTCCTTAATCTGGGCGATAGTTGCAGCAGCATCCCGGGTATCTGTTTTGGTCATTGTTTGCACAGTAATAGGTGCATCCCCACCTACCAAAACATTTCCCAGCTTTACTTGTCTTGTTTTTTTGCGATCAAGCATCGTATTTTTAACCCCCGGTAATTATGCGTGCAATATCATTATAGGTTATCAAAATAAAGAGCACCATCAGTAGAGCAAAACCGATCAAGTTGACAAAATTCTCCTTTTCAGGAGCTACCGGTCTCCCCCTCAATCCTTCTATCATCAAAAATATTAACTTGCTTCCATCTAGTGCAGGTATGGGTAGCAAATTAATGAGAGCCAGGTTAATTCCCAGCACTGCAGTAAAAATGAATAGATAACCCAGGCCTCCCTCAGCTGCCTCCCCAATGGCAACTGTAATGCCTACAGGACCAGCAACATCATTCGCAGAAACTTTTCCGGAAATGAGTTGTACTAACCCCTGCAGGACCAACTTGGCAAATTCAAATGCCTGCGTTAACCCCAGGGTGATGGCTTGATAAAATCCTTGTTTTTGCCAGAGCACAAGCTGCTTGATACCAATCTGGTATACTTCATATTGGGAGTCGTAGCGCGGTGTTACATTGAATGTATGCTTTTCCTGTTGGCGCTCCACAACCAGTTTGATCTCTTGCTCCCCTGCAGCCCGAATGCCTCCGGCCACATCTTCCCAGTTATTGGTAGGTTCATTATCGATGGAGATAATCTTATCCCCGGCTTTCAAACCAACTACTGCCGCCGGGCTTCCTGGGAGGAGATCACCGATCATATTGGAATTAGAGGCAGCAGGTATCCCGATGAAGCTAAAAGTAACCACAAAGAGTAAAATGGCCACGAGAAAATTCATCACCGAACCAGCAGAGATTACCGCAAAGCGATGTTTTAATGGTTTGGTGTTAAAACTATCAACGTGGCTCTCCTCTTCGGGGTCCATTCCCGCCATTTTAACATAGCCACCCAGCGGTAAGACCCGCAGAGAGTACATAGTGCTGTCTTCCTTTTTTTGATACCCCAAGAGTTTGGGGCCAAAACCAATACTGAACTCATCCACCTGGATGCCCACCATTTTAGCAACCATAAAATGACCGAGTTCATGAACAAAAATAAGAAAACTCAAAACTAGTATCGCGAGCAGTATAACCACTTTTTGCCTCCTAAAAATAGCATTGGAAAAAAGCTTTAGGTCTTTTTATAGATTAATTTCAGCATCTAGTCTTAATCAACTGCCTGGTACATGCCCTACCCCACCGATCAGCATCCAATATCTCCTCCAGGGCTAACTTCCCAGTCTTTGGACTATGGAGATTCATCACCTCATTGACCAGTTTGGGTATTGCAGTAAACGATACTACGTTCCCGAGAAACGCCTGTACTGCCACTTCGTTGGCAGCGTTCAGGACAGCGGTCATCGTCCCTCCGATTTTACCAGCTTCTTGCGCTAATCTCAAGCAGGGGAAACGATCTAGATCTGGGGATTCAAATGTCAACTGGCCCACCTGAATAAGATCAAGGGAAGGTAGACTATTCCCTTGCCGTTCCGGATAAAAAAAAGCATATTGAATGGGAACTCGCATATCCGGCCAGCCTAGTTGGGCGAGAACAGCACCATCACTATATTCCACAAGGCTGTGGACTATGCTTTGAGGATGAATAACGACTTGGATGTGTTCATAGTCGATCCCGAACAACCACCTGGCTTCGATAATTTCCAAACCCTTGTTCATTAGAGTAGCAGAATCGATGGTGATTTTCGAACCCATCTGCCAGGTGGGATGGCGCAGGGCCATTTCAGGGGTTACTTGATCCAGATCTTCCCGTAACATCTTCCGGAAAGGCCCCCCGGAGCCGGTGACGATTAATTTTTCCACATCCTTAGTATTATTCAGGCACTGAAAGATAGCCGAATGTTCACTGTCAACAGGAATGATCTGAATGCCTTTATTACGAGCTGCTTCCATGACAATGCTTCCACCTGATACCAGTGTTTCTTTATTGGCCAGAGCGATGTGCTTGCCGCAAGAAATTGCCTCCATTGTAGGACGCAAACCCGCTACACCACTAACAGCAACTAAAATTAATTCAGCATCAGCAAGACGAACAAGTTCCAGCAAACCCTCAGGACCCGCCAGACAGTGTGTCCCTATATCCTGTAAGCGTCCAGCAAGTATTTTAGCTGCCGCCTCATCCTCAACAGCTACATAGGGAACCTGAAAGGTTCTCACCTGTTCTTCTAATAGATCAATATTTTGCTGTGCTGCCACCCCCAATATCTGGAAAGAATCGGGGTGCCATCCTATTACTTCGAGAGCTTGTCTCCCAATAGAACCGGTAGAACCAAGAATCACAATATTCTTTTTCATAGTTTGCCTGCATCCTTTATTTATTTTTCAACAAAAGCCTTGCAGATAATCACCGCCGCAGGTCCGAGGATCAGTCCCCAAAAACCGAGGAGCCTGAATCCAAAATAGAGTGAAATCAAAGTTGTCAATGGATGAAGTCCAATGTTCTTACCAAGCACTTTTGGCTCCAATATCTGCCTTACCGTGACAATTATACCATAGAGAATTAAGAGTCCAATACCGAGGGGGGGGGTTCCCGTTATAATCATCCATATTGCCCACGGGATGAACACTGTCCCCGGGCCAACGATAGGTAAAAGATCTAAAAGAGCCAACAGCAGTGCTAAAGTTAATGCATATTCCACCCCCAGGATGGAAAGCCCAATGAGAGAAATAAAACCTGTGATACTAATCAGGATTAACTCCGCTTTGATATAACCTTGTAATGCTTTTTGTAATCCCCTACCGACCCTTTGTATTCCAGTGCTCCATTTGTGAGGAAGCCACCTGAAAATCAATGTCGAAATGTTGGTTTTAATCAACTCATAATCACGGGCGAAAAAGAATGTGGCAATCAGCGTTAGAATCCATATTACAAAATACTGTGGCAGTGCAGTGACAAAATTAAATATCTGTTTCGATAAAACAGTTATAACATTTCTTAAAACATCTAGACTCTGCCAAAACTCCTTACCAGTTTCCTGAACAAAATCAGAAGGAAGGTTGAACCTTTCCAAATGTACCTGAAACTTTTCTATAACAAGATTGAAATTCCACTGGTTCCAATCTTGCGAAAATGTACCCAACTGCTGGGAAATATCCACCAGCTCCAGGATTAAATTGAATACCAGAAGATACAGCAGTCCTCCGAGCAGTGTAATGAAGAGAATCAAAGATAAAAGCGTTCCTGGTGTCCTGGGAAGGTGAAATCTTTTTTCACAAAAAGTAATCACCGGATTAAGCAGCACAGCAACCAGATACGCGATTAAAATAGGAAGGGAAATTTTGATCCCTGTTAGAACCATACCCGCTAACAATGGCCAAAAATAGCGCACAAAAAAATAAATACCTGCACCAACCAGCAGCACAGTTAAAGTTTTAAGAATTCTCAATACTGCTTTTTCAAGTGATGAGGACAATCTTTCACCCCTCTACTATAAAAGTAGTTTAATGAAAAAGTATGCTACTGGAGCACTAAAAAGAATGCTGTCAAAGCGGTCAAGAATTCCTCCATGTCCAGGTATTAAGTCCCCAGAATCCTTGATATCCCCCATCCTTTTCAATGCAGATTCGACAAGATCGCCGAGCTGAACAACACAACCGGTAAGTCCACCTAGAAGCAGCATCATGGGGAAAGAAAAGAGTTTGGGGCCTAACAACTGGAATAATGCAGCAACTCCAAGACTAAAGAGCAGCCCACCAGCAGAACCCTCCAGGGTTTTATTGGGACTTATTGCCGGGCAAAGGGGATGACGCCCCCAGATACTTCCGACAAAATAAGCTCCAATATCACAGGCCCAGGTAAGAAGGAATACTAAGAGTAAGTATTCAAACCCGGAAGGAATTATTTTTCTAATCAGGATCAGGTAGCTCAATAAAACACTGATATAAAAACTCCCTAAGAATGATGCCGCTAGTTCACCTGTGCCGAACCGCGGATATGCGAACACCAACAGCATCAAATGCAGCAATAAAAAAAGAACGGTTCCCGTGAATAGATAACTGCCTTCATCCCCATACGGCGCTAGATAAGCAATTAGGGGAAACAGCAGAGCACTACCATACATGAGCAGCCGTGGCACCTGGCAATTCATGCGCTTATAGATCCGCTGTAATTCGAATAAACCAGTAACTGCTAAAAAAATGATAAAGATAAGCAAAGGTATGCTGCCTCGATACATTAAAAAGAGGAGGACTGGTATACCTATTGCAGCACTTAATACCCTTTTCCAGAGCAAATTACATAAGACCTCCAAACCGTCGTTGCCTATGCTGGTAAGCCAGTAGCGCTTTCATAAATTCTTCTTCACGGAAATCGGGCCAATAGACACTGGTGCTATAAAATTCCGTGTAAGCTATCTGCCAAAGCAAATAATTGCTGATGCGCAGTTCACCCGCGGGTCTAATTAACAGATCCGGATTGGGCAAATCTCCTGTGTAAAGGTGCTTTTGAAATAAATCTTCAGTGATTTCTTCCGGGTTAATCTTACCCTCCGCAGCTAAGCTGGCAATCCTGCGGACAGCATCTACAATCTCTGTTCTTCCCCCGTAATTCAAGGCAATATTTAAAATCAGCTTCTTATTACCAGCTGTCAGTTCCTGGGCACGATTAATTTCCCTTAAAGCTGGGGTGGGAAGTTCTTCAGTTCTGCCAATTGCCCTAACCTGTACCTGCTCACTATGGAGTTCATCCAATTCCTTCTGGATATACTCGTATAATAAACCCATGAGAATATTGATTTCTTCTTGAGGCCTTTTCCAATTCTCCGTAGAAAAAGCATAGACAGTAAGTATTTTTATACCCAGTTTTGCACAGAGCTTGACCGCTGACCTCAATGACTCCATCCCAGCTCGGTGACCTAGAGCCCTAGGCAACCTCTTTTCCTGAGCCCAGCGGCCATTTCCATCCATAATGATGGCAACATGATCTGGCAAGCGTGATTTATCTAACAGTTCCTGTATTTCTCGGGGGTGATTTTTGAGGAATATTTTTTTTATGAGGCTCTTCATCGACCCTGTCGCCCCTGTTGTCTGACTTAGAAAAAACCCCCTCCGGGAGGGGGATAAAAAGTTTTTTTTTATTCTTCTACTACTGCATCGTTCGGGCAGACATCAATACATGTCCCGCAGTCTTCGCATTTATCCATATCAACTGTATAGACTCCATCAGCTTCAGAGATTGCATCGTTCGGGCACTCATCGATACATGTACCACAAGCCTCACATTTATCGGCAACAATCTTATATGCCAACCTTTTTCACCTCCTTTTCCTCAGTAGTTGGGTCATTGTAATACTCTTTACTTATTATTAACTCAACAGTTTTTTTCTCAAGCGTTTTTTGCCTCAAAATCCTGCAGCATCCACCTGAGTGCAGATGAGTGTATGCATAATCCACCTGGTATCCTGCCCTTTTCAAAATTAGGCTTCCTTCTTCGACATTTAGCCCAATAACATCAGGTACCTGGCCGCTATCGCTCCCGTTCATACTCAATCTCATATTTCCATAATATCTTTCTCTTTTGCTGCAGCAGCTTGGTCAATGTTTTTAATGTATTTATCTGTCATTTTCTGTATGTCATCAAGTTGCCGTTTTGCTGTATCTTCAGAGACTTCTCCCTTTTTTTCGTCGCTTTTAACTTGGTCATTGGCTTCCCGTCGCAAATTACGGATAGCAATACGACATTCTTCAGCTTTCTTGTTTATTACCTTAACGAGATCCTTCCGCTTTTCCTCAGTCAAAGTCGGTATTGCCAACCTGATTACATTCCCGTCACTTACTGGAGTAATACCCAGATCGGACTTTAAAATCGACTTCTCAATCTGAGGGAGCATATTACGATCCCATGGTTGAACCACAAGGAGACGAGGTTCGGGTACGGTAATTGAAGCCATTTGGTTAAGCGGGGTTGGCGTACCGTAATAATCCGCAAATACCTTGTCGAGCATGACTGGTGTTGCCCTCCCGGCGCGTAGTGTTGCATAATCTTTCCC
>CALGIY010000402.1 GCA_937914965.1 uncultured Thermoanaerobacteraceae bacterium
AGGATTTTGACCGCATTATCTGCGCTGATGCAGGCGCATCCTGGGCCCTGCAAATTGGACTTAAACCCCACCTGGTGATCGGAGATTTGGATTCAATCAACGAACAGGACCGCAAACAGTTGGAGGAAGCTGGCTGCGGTTTTCAGGTTTATCCTCCGGAAAAGGATTTTACAGATACTCACCTGGCTCTGATGCTGGCTGGAAAGGAAGGGGCCAGTGATGTCACCATTTGGGGGGGGACAGGAAGCCGTCTGGACCATACTCTGGGGAACCTTTACTGTGCGGCTTCTTTATCTGAGACAGGAGTTCAGGTGCACTTTGCCTCACCTACACAGACGATTTATTTTGTCCGTGATCATTTGAGACTAGCTGGCTCCCCTGGGGAAACTGTATCTGTAATTGCTGTGGGGGACCGGGCCACTGGTGTCACCCTGGAAGGTTTCTATTATCCACTTTCCGATGTTGTGCTTGAAGTCAGGAGTTCTGTGGGAATCTCCAATGTGATCACTGAGCCAAATCCCTTGATCCAGGTAGCTCAGGGCACCCTAGCAGTTTTTCACTATCCCTTCATTAGAAAATAAGTGCCAATTACTCAGCTGATAAAGCCCCTGCACAGGGGTTTTATTTTTATTGTACAGGCGGCGGTCAGGTGGCGGTCAGGTGGCGGTGGAAGACACCCACGCTGCCTTAGGGGTCACCATCAGAGGATGTAAATACAGGTGAAGTCGGGTTGGGGGTTGCTTCGGGGGACATGGATGTCAAAAGGACCGGCCCTTTGATACCAGGCGGTAGTCAGCGAAAAACGGATGATAGTAGTGAAAGAGAGAAGGAATATTGCTACAAAAAGGAGAATATTGACCATAATAGAATCTCACTTCTCCGGGAGGAGGTGAAACCTTGAAAGAGGTTCAAGTGGATGTAAGCAGGTGTGTTGGTTGTAAGTCGTGTGAGATCGCTTGCGCTGTTGAGCATTCAGAGACGAAAGAACTCTTCGGCGCACTTTTTGAGGATCTGCTGCCGCGTAAGCGAGTCTTTGTCCAGGCTGCTGGGGAGACTTCTGTACCTGTCAACTGCCGGCACTGTGAAGAGGCGTTTTGTGTCAGTGTATGTCCTGTCGGGGCCATGTACCAGGATAAGGCAACCGGGACTGTTCAGCACAACCGCAGCCGCTGCATCGGATGTGGTTTTTGTGAGTTGGCCTGCCCCTTTGGTGCCATCAACCGCTGCCCGGGGAGTAAAATTGTGGCCAAGTGCGACCGCTGTCCAGACAGAGATGTTCCTGCTTGTGTCAGTGCCTGTCCGACCCAGGCCCTCTTCTTTATGACAACAGATGAGGTTCAACGCAGGAAACGCTGTAGTTTAGCAGAACAGATGTGTTTACCCCGCTGACCGGGGGCGTCCTTGTCCCTAGTGTGAAAAACTGTGTAAGAAACACGGTAAGTTTTAGTTATTCAGGGAAGGAGGAAGCTTTATGGGAGAGAGAAGTGTAGATCAGGCATCATTGAAGATGCTCAAAAAAGCCAAGCAAGAAGGAATAGAAACCGCCTGGGACCGTTACGAGCAACAGCTGCCCCAGTGCGGTTTTGGTCTTTTAGGGATCTGCTGCCGCAACTGTAATATGGGCCCCTGCCGGATCGAGCCCTTTGGTGATGGTCCAACTGAGGGTATCTGTGGGGCAACTGCGGATACCATTGCTGCCCGTAACCTCTTGCGGATGATTGCCGCTGGGGCTGCTGCCCATTCGGACCATGGGCGGGATATTGTGACCACACTGTATGAAACAGCGAGTGGGGAGACCCAGGGATATGAGATCAAGGATGAGGGGAAACTGCGTGCGTTGGCTGTGGAGTTCGGTATCCCTGAGGAGGGCAGAAGCAAAGAGGATGTTGCCCGTGACCTAGCCCGGGAGGCAATGGAAGAGTTCGGAATGGTTAAAGGGACACTCCATTTCTTGAACCGCGCTCCGGAAAAGAGGAGACAGCTCTGGGAGAGGGTGGGGATCTCTCCCCGGGGGATTGACCGGGAAATTGTCGAAGTCATGCACCGCACCCATATGGGTGTTGATAATGACTATGTAAACTTGACCCTGCATGGTGTGCGTACTGCGCTTAGTGATGGCTGGGGTGGGTCAATGTTTGCCACTGAGTTTTCTGATGTTCTTTTCGGAACTCCAGAGCCGGTCAAGGGCGAGAGCAACCTGGGGGTGCTCAAGGAGGACGATGTCAATATCGTCGTTCATGGCCATGAGCCTGTGCTCTCCGATATGATTGTGCAGGTAGCGAAAGAGGAAGGGATGCTGGCTGCTGCACGGGAAAAAGGAGCCAGCAGTATTAATGTTTGTGGGATGTGCTGTACAGGTAATGAGATGTTGATGCGCCACGGTGTGCCTGTTGCGGGGAACTTCCTCCAGCAGGAGTTGGCTGTAGTGACCGGTGCGGTGGAGGCCATGGTGGTGGATGTGCAGTGCATTATGCCTGCCCTGACCCAGGTGGCCAAGTGCTATCACACCAAACTCATCTCTACATCACCTAAGGCGCGCTTCCCGGAGATGGATCATGTGCCCTTCAGTGAGAGGACTGCCCTGGACACTGCACGAAAGATCGTGATGATGGCTGTTGATAACTTCCCCAACAGAAAAAAGGACCTTGTCCAGATTCCCGATGAGAAAATGGAATACATGGCTGGGTTCAGCGTGGAGGCCATTATCAAAGCACTGGGCGGAAGTCTAGATCCACTTTTGGGTGCCATTAAGTCAGGGCAGATCAAGGGGATAGCAGCTATCGTGGGCTGCAACAATCCTAAGATCCCTCATGATTATGGCCACCTTACACTGACCAGGGAACTGATCAAAAATGATGTCCTGGTGGTACAGACCGGTTGTGCTGCCATCGCCTGTGCCAAGACAGGGCTTTTACTTCCTGAAGCAGCGGAACAGGCTGGCCCGGGGCTTAGTGCTGTCTGTAAAGCGATTGGTATTCCACCAGTCCTGCATATGGGCTCCTGTGTGGATATCAGCAGAATCCTGGTAACTGCCGCAGCCATTGCCAATGCTCTGGGTGTGGACATGAGCGACCTGCCAGCAGCAGGAGCAGCCCCTGAGTGGATGTCTGAAAAGGCGGTTTCCATCGGGTCTTATGTAGTTGGATCAGGTATCTTTACAGTCTTGGGAACCGTACCCCCAGTCTTGGGCGGAAAGAAGTTTACAGAACTCTTGACTAAGGGTGCCCAGGATGTGCTGGGGGCAGCCTTTGCGGTGGAAACTGATCCTGTGAAGGCGGCTGCCTTAATCCTGGATCACATTGCTGCCAAGCGAAAAGGGCTGGGGGTGGAGGGTTGAAGTAGAAGGAGAGTTTGATCGAGGGATGGGTTACTAAGTAACCCATCCTTTTTTGCGTTTGCGTTTAACAACAAACATTATTTCAGTCCTATTTTGGCACTCTTGTAATGGCACTATCAAAGTCACGCATATTTGGGGTCTATCACTTTACATAAGTTTGTTTTATGTGTGAGATTATCTACAGAGGTATGTCCATGTTCTCTTAACTTAAGAAGGAAAAGTCAGTAAGATAGGTCTTGGCATGCTTTATGCATTCTTAAATAACATATCAGTGATTTTCATAGTTTTTTTTGACTTATTAAAGTATAGGATACTGGTTGATTTTTTTTGATTAGAAGGAGATATGCGGTCCGTTAGGTGTCACGGAAGGCACTTGCCACTAAGTCTTTAATGAAATAATAAGTCAAAAACAATTTATTGAGGGGCATCAGCAAATTTAGAAATAAAGGAAGATGATAATGTAATGTCCTCTACCGACTTGAAGTTAGGTCATGTCTTGCAGAAAGCGGAGTATGGCGAACCCTTATCTCCTTTTGAATTGCGGTTTCTTCTCGGGGTAAGTAATCCAGATGAGTTGAACCGGGTTTTTGAATTGGCGCGCAGTTTAAGAGATAAATATTTTGAAAACAAGGTGTTTCTTTATAGCTTTATCTATTTTTCGACATGGTGTCGTAACGACTGTACCTTTTGCTACTTCAGAAAATCCAATTTGTACGCC
>CALGIY010000403.1 GCA_937914965.1 uncultured Thermoanaerobacteraceae bacterium
TGAGTGCTTGCCTGGCAGCATCCGATAGAAAAGTTCTGTTGGTTGACACCGATCCCCAGGGAAATGCAACTAGCGGGGTGGGGGTTGATCGCGATCGATTAGAGTTATCTATCTATGACCTGCTCTTAGGGGAGGCAGAAACGGAACAAGTAATAACCAAACTCGAGTTCGACAACCTCGACCTGATTCCAGCCAACATCAGCTTGGCCGGGGCAGAAATAGAATTGGTTGGGATGGAAAACCGGGAGAACAGACTACGAACGGCCTTGCAGGTGGTAAAAGATAAGTATGATTTTGTTTTTATCGACTGCCCTCCTTCCCTTGGGCTCCTTACGATCAACGCTCTGACCGCAGCAGACAGCGTCCTTATACCTATTCAATGCGAGTACTATGCACTAGAAGGTGTAGGGCAGCTGCTGCAGACAGTTAACCTGGTTCAGCAGCGTCTTAATCCCCATCTAGAATTAGAAGGTATACTCTTAACCATGTTTGATGCCCGTACAAACCTGGCGATCCAGGTTGTGGATGAGGTAAAGAACTACTTTGGTGATAAGGTATTTAGTACAATTATCCCCAGAAATGTGCGGCTTAGTGAAGCACCAAGCCACGGGAAACCGGTGGTTGCCTATGATCCGCGGTCTCGTGGTGCTCTTCTTTACCAGGAACTAGCACAGGAAGTGCTCGAGCGCTTGTATGAAAAGGCACGAAAAATCAGCGTAGACTAAGTGTTTTACCCAGGGCCCAACCCCTTGGCCTTGAGCTTTAAATGCTGTTTTGCGAGTGAACAGAGGTTTTACCTTGCAGATATTCCAGAGATATTTTAAAACTGGATGGTGCAACTAAATTTACTTAAAAGAGCAAGGAATATACATTATGAAAGGAGACAAGGCGCTTTAACCCCCGCCCTTATGGACGGGGCATCCAGCGCAGTGAATATGAAAAATAAAGGTTTGGGACGAGGGCTACGCGCCTTGATCCCTACTGAACCCGAGGGTACAACAGTGGGCGGGGAGATTGTAGAACTTCCAGTAGACAAAATCACGCCCGGTGTCTTCCAGGCACGTAAAGAATTTGATGAAGACGCCTTAAAAGACCTGGCTGCTTCCATTGAGGCTCACGGAGTCATGCAGCCGGTGGTTGTAAGACCTATAGCGGAAGATACCTATGAGTTGGTTATTGGAGAACGCCGATGGAGAGCCAGCCAGATTGCGGGACTGCAGACCATTCCGTGTGTGATCCGCGAGATAGATGACCTTGCCTCCAGCGAAATGATGCTTGTGGAGAATATCCAGCGGGAAGACCTTAACCCCCTGGAAGAAGCACATGCTTACCAGCGGTTGACCGAGGAGTTTCAACTGACCCAGGATGAAGTGGCAAAGCGAGTAGGAAAGAGCAGATCATTGATTGCCAACAGCCTACGTCTTTTGCAGCTGCCAGAGAAGATTCAGGATCTCCTGGCCCAGAGGAAGTTGAGTGTGGGGCATGGGAAAGTGCTGCTGGGGGTCCCTGACCGTTGGCTGCAGGAAAAACTGGCACAAGAGATAGTTGAAAAGGGACTGACCGTCCGGGAAACGGAAAAGGCTGTCCATCTGCTGATAAATCAGAAAAATGAACAGCAGAAGCCCAGGAAAAAAGAGCAGGACGTAGAAATAGCAGATAATGGTCA
>CALGIY010000404.1 GCA_937914965.1 uncultured Thermoanaerobacteraceae bacterium
AAAAAGAAGCATACCATCAGTCCAGTCCAGATTCATATTGAACCTGTAAATCATTATAACAGAGGAACAGATCACGGGGACGGTTCTTCTGATCTATTTCCGAGAACGGACACTAGGACAGTGCTCCTGTACCACCTGGGGCATAGAGATGATTCCGACCCTCGCTGGTACCTGCTAGTCATTGGTGATTGATCGTAGGTCGTCAGAAATGGACTCAAGGTTTGTTACAAAGGAGTAGACATTGCTGGGGATAATAAAGCAATAAGGCAAACCAGGTACCGAAAATGGTACCAAACTTAAACCCGCCTAAGGCCCGGAAAACCGCAATCGGTTATCCGGGCCTTATTTTCGCGACATATACTGCAGCGAACCTCAATAGACTCAGCTAGCTAATACAACCCTGCCACCACAATCTGTTCCTTAGACTGTAGGTGTCTCAGCATCTTCTTCAGGTACCACATCATACTGCTTGCCTGGGCGAGCAGCTTCGGAATACGTCTCGTCATTGGAAGCAATAATCTTCATCACAACATAGTAAACAGCGCCCACAACAACCATGGTGATCAGGTTCTTGATCCAGGCTTCTGGCACCAGCAGATAGAAGATGAAGCCAAGGACTGTGAGGACCACAGCTACCATGTTGAAACCATTAGTATACCTGTAGGCACCATCCGGTTTAAAGAGAGCCACCACATCGACATAAGTCTTTTTGATGAAGAGGTAGTCAACGAGCAGAATACCGGCAATCGGCGCAAAGAAGTTACCCATAACGCCCATATAGTCAGTGAACTGGTTGACAACTGATGGCACCGCCGAAAGCAGTACACCACCTGTAGCAATTAGAATCGTTGACCAGAAACGCCCTAGATGAGTGAAAATATTGCTGAAGGACAGACCTCCTGAGTACACATTCATAACGTTGACGCACCAGTTATCCAGCACAATTACAACCAAGATGAACAGTAACACAATATTATTTGAAGTTATACTTGGCATTAACTCAAAAACATTGACATGTACTCCCAAGGTCGCTGCTGCACCATAGGCACCGATAAAGGCCGATATAAAAGCTCCTAAGCAAGCAGCCGCAACTGTGGCAATCCACATGTCAACTCTTGAAGCTGAATAGCGGCAGAAGTCCGAAGCATCGGTAATCATGCAGATCCAGGCAGCCATAACACTGTTGATCCACAGAGCCATAGTCGGCCAATGCCAACCAAGCTTGCCTGAATAGGTAAGAACATTATTCCACCTAAAGTTCGGATCGACGTGAGTCACGAGCAAGTAGAAGACCAAGCCCATGAGCACCATCTTCGCAGGAAAAGCAATCTTCGATAAAACCTTCAGCGAATCAAAACCCAAAATAGCGATAAACGCCTGGAAGATAGCGAAGATAATACTAACTACAATTAAACTTACATTTATTCCAAATATCGCGTTCAGAATTGCAGCAATACCAGCAGCTCCCGCCAGTGTCTGGAAGGCAAACCAGTAAACAGAGGCTAGTACCCTCAGCAGAGAAGGAAGCCATTTAGAGCCTTTAATTCCAAAAGCCATCCTTGTGGCAACCTGGCCAGGTATACCGTAATCCACACCCACGGTAGCCATGGCAACATAAGCAACATACGCAACAAGTACCCCAGAGACAGTAACAAGAACAGCTGCCCAAAAGGATAGCCCGCTTGCCACTGCAAGACCGGCAATAACGATCATCCCAGGCTGAATCAGGAAGTTGATAATGATATTGAATAAATCCCACCAGTGAGCAGTTTTTAATTCAGGAGGCACAGCTTCAATTCCAAACTGTTCTACACCTTTAGGTTGCCGATACTTCTGTGCGAGTTCTTCCTTCAGTTGCTCCGCATTGGCCATTTAGTGTTCTCCCTACCTTTCAAAATAGTGTAATCAACATCCCGATCCCGCTGTGAAAAAGCAGCAGCTACGTCTTCGGCCGACCACCCCCTTTAACAAAACCTGGCGCCCTTTAGTCCTCAAGTAAGTCTTTACGATAAGCAGTAAGATATTTCTGACAAACCCGATCTTGGTTCAAGAGCAGGTTCGTTGCCAGCACACCCGTCATGATCTTGGCATCCAAGGGATCCATGATCGCTGCATCCATACCCATGCTCATACAGATGGTAAGAAAATATCTGTTGATCACCATTCTCTTCGGTAGAGAATGGGATACATTGCTGAGACCGGAGATAGTCTTCACCTGGTAACGCTTCTTAATTTCATCTATGCTCTGAAAGAACTTCAGCGCGTTGTCTGTTTTCACAGCCACCGGGAGAACCAGTGGATCGATATAGATGTCCTCAAGCGCTGTATTATTCTGCCCGATGACTTCCACCAGTTCACCAGCTATGCGCAGCCTATCCTCAACAGTTTTGGGAATGCCCTTATCATCCACAGTCAGGGCCACCACAGAACAATCATTGTCCCGAATTAAGGGAAGAATCCCCTCCAGGCGGTATTTTTCCATGGTAATCGAGTTGATCATCGCCTTACCCTTGTGTACCTGCAGCCCTCTTTCGATGGTCGCTGCATCGGTGCTGTCAATACACAGGGGAACATCCACAACTTCCTGCACCGTGCGCACGATCCACTCCATGTCCTGGGCCTCATCACCCATGGCGGTGTTCACATCCAAAAGATCGGCACCAGCTTCACACTGTTTGACAGCCAGCTCCTGAATAAACTTGGCATCCTTCTCTTCCAAGGCTTTGCGCACCGGAGGTATCGTGCTGTTTAATTTCTCGCCGATAATAAGCATCGTTTTCTTCACTCCCAGATCCATGGTGTCTTATTTTTGTTGGGGGCAGGAGGGGGGAACAGAGGAAAACAAAAGCCTGCCCCACAACAAAAAGTATAGAGTGTTGTGTTTTAATGCATATCTTTAACGGTAAACACCGTACTCTTTCGTAAAGTCGATCATAGCCTTCATGTTTTCCGGTCTGGCCTCATCGATGCAGGCACCAGAGTCCATGATGTACCCGCCGTCTTTGCCCAGTACATCGATCAGTTTTTTACAGTACTCCTTCACTTCTTCAGGGGTTCCTGTGCACAACAAGGCATTGGGAACATTCCCGGAGATACAGGCGATACCACCCAGAACCTCTTTGGCTTTATAAATGTCCACTTGTTCGAAGTGATAGACAACCTTGCCCTTGGGTACATCAGCGATGGTCTCCAACCGGCAGTTGTAGTCGCCTTCGATATAGATGTAAGGGGTCAGATTTTCATCGATCAACCCCATGATCAATTTCTTCAATCCAGGCCAGTAGAACTTCTGGAACTGCTCATCATTCATGAAACCCTGGCAGCCCTTATGCAGCCAGATCCAGACCCTTGGATTGCCGCTGGCCTTGGCTCCGTTAACACCCGCCTCCAGTGCCCACGGAGTAACCATATTCACTGCCTCCATGAGTTTGTCCGGGTTCCTGTACATATCAAGCATGACTCCCCTAGTACCGCGGAAGGTGTCTCCAATGATGTCATAAGGTGCGTAGGTAGCTGCCCCTAAGGCGTTGGGATATCCAAGGGACTCCATTTCTTTATTGAAATCGCCCAGGAATTCGAACCGCTCGTTATGCGTCGCGCTGTGGCTGCGATGCGTCAGCGCCTGGACCAGCAGTCGCTGGTCGCGGAATTGATAACCGAGCAATCGTTCCAGTCTTGACAGATTCATCACTTAAAGGAACCTA
>CALGIY010000405.1 GCA_937914965.1 uncultured Thermoanaerobacteraceae bacterium
TTGATATAGTCAACATCTGCACCCCGAGCGGCCTGCATGCTCAGATGGGGATCGATGCCGCAAAGGCAGGTAAACATATCATCGTAGAAAAACCGATGGCGATGTCTCTTGAAGATGCTGATGCATTGATCAAGGCTTGTGATGAGCACAAAGTAAAACTTGCAGTCTGCCACCAGAACCGCTTCAACCCCGCAGTACAGAAGCTGCGCCAGGCCCTAGAAGCAGGAAGATTCGGCAAACTCACCCATGGTAGCGCAGTTGTCAGGTGGTATAGACCCCAAGAGTACTACGACCAGGCGGACTGGAGAGGCACCAGGGAGATGGACGGAGGCTGCCTGATGAACCAGTCGATCCACAACATCGACCTCCTCCAGTGGATGCTGGGCCCGGTTGAGAATGTCTTCGGCTACACAGCCACCAACTTGAGAAAGATCGAAGGGGAAGATGTCGGTGTCGCAGTGTTAAAGTTTAAAAACGGTGCCCTGGGTGTCATCGAAGCATCAACCACAATTTACCCGGAAAACCTGGAAGAGACCCTGAACATCTTCGGAGAAAAAGGCACCGTAGTCCTGGGCGGCATCGCTGTCAACAAAATCGAAACCTGGAGGCTCGCAGACGAACAGGAAGAGAACAGCAACCTAGAACAACACCAACAGGAAGTCTCCAACGTCTACGGCTTTGGCCATCACTCCCTCTTTGAAGACTTCATCCAAGCCATAACAGCAGATCGGAAGCCATATATCGACGGCAGAGAAGGGCGGGAAGCCCTGGAAATCATCCTGACGATATACCGGTTGCAGGGGAATATGCTTTAAGCGATCCTCTAATCGGGGTCAGGCTTGCTTTATTGCTGTCTTTTGCATACGCTCTTTTAGTTTGGCTATTCATGTTAAGAACATGAGCGTTAGTGTTAACCTATCTATAAGGGCTTACACAGCGGTGCCTTAAAAAAGAAATTGAGGGTAAAATGAAATACGCTACTAAAAGCCATCCCCAGCAGATAAAGTGTAAAGGTATGGAAAAACAAGAGCACTATATGTTGTTTGAATATGCCTAGGGATGATCGTTCTGACCTCCCGGGAAACGCAGCATTCTTGATTAATAAGCCCTAGGGAATTAAAATGCTCCGGGGCTTTTTCTATACCTAAAATATTAATATATTGATACAAAATATTAATATAGTGTATCAAATAACACAAAATTTATTGTGTTCTTGGTATATTTAGTGTACAATTTTAATATAATAGAAGAAGAGGAGTGACCGGGATTTGAACTCCAGTACAAGAAGCAAAATAGGTAAATATACGGATATTACCCCTGATGAGATAAAAAAGTATCTTGCTAAGTTTAGAAAAGCAATATTAGACGGGAAATATATTATTTCCAAAGGCAAAAATAGACAAGAAAATATGGATTTTATTGAGGATTATAAAATTGATACAAAAAAGGAAAAAGAAATATTATTAGGAATTCAATATGATGATTTTTGCTACGCCGT
>CALGIY010000406.1 GCA_937914965.1 uncultured Thermoanaerobacteraceae bacterium
GGTAGAACCAGAACGAGTGGTTATGTTCCGCGTTACCTGGGTTGATGACGATGGTAACATCCAGGTCAATCGCGGCTACAGGATACAGATGAACAGCGCTATAGGACCCTTTAAGGGTGGCCTGCGATTCCATCCTTCTGTTAATTTAGGCATTTTGAAGTTTCTTGCTTTTGAACAGGTTTTCAAGAACTCCTTGACCACATTACCCCTGGGTGGAGGAAAAGGTGGTGCTGATTTCGATCCGCGAGGGAAATCAGACCAGGAGGTCATGCGTTTTTGTCAGGCCTTTATGAACGAACTCTATCGCCACATTGGACCGGACACTGATGTGCCTGCTGGGGACATTGGTGTCGGCGGCAGGGAAATTGGTTATCTTTTCGGACAGTACAGAAAGATCCGCAATTCTTTTACTGGTGTGCTTACCGGTAAGGGCCGCGGTTGGGGCGGTAGTCAGATGCGCCCAGAGGCTACTGGGTATGGTGTTGTATATTTCCTGCAGGAGATGTTGAAGACTCGCAAAGAGGAACTGCAGGGAAAAACAATAGCAATATCAGGGTACGGAAATGTGGGAAGTTACTTCATTGAAAAGGCCAACCAATATGGCGCCAGGGTCATAACTATTGCCGATGAAAAGGGATATGTTTATGCTCCTGAGGGAATCAGTGGCGAGAAATTAGACTATTTAAAGGATCTTTGGGTTGTTCACCGTCGCCCGGCCCGGGACTTCGCAGAGAAATACGGGTTGAAGTGGGTTGAAGGTAGGAGACCCTGGGAGGTTTCCTGCGATATTGCTGTGCCGACAGCGACACAGAATGAGTTGGAACTCGAAGATGCCAAAAACTTGATCAAAAACGGGTGCGGGTGTGTTGTTGAGGCTGCTAATATGCCCTGTACACTTGATGCTGCTGATGCTTTTCTTGAGGCAGGACTTCTTTTTGCCCCGGGTAAAGCTGCCAACGCAGGTGGAGTTGCGGTGAGTGGGTTGGAAATGTGCCAGAACAGTCAGCACTACTGCTGGGCAGCAGATGAAGTAGATTGCAAACTACGGGGGATTATGAAGAAGATTCACGATCAGTGTGTAGCATATGGGCGTAAGGGAGATAACGTTAATTATATTGACGGAGCCAACATTGCTGGATTCGTCAAAGTGGCTGGAGCTATGCTGGCCCAGGGAATCGTGTAGTTGGGTTTTATGTTTGGCAGGGCAGCAAGATAATCGGGGTTGGCCAAGGAATAGTTTAGTATGCCTCATACCATAATGTGGTAGAATATAAGTAATTGGTCTATCTGATCAGCTGTCTCCAACGACTAATTACCAACCACCATTTTTATTGACAGATAATAAGGGACTATGCTAAAGTAGAACAGGATCTTAACAAAACGAGTTATTGTATAAGATACTGTATGCAAGGTAGTAGGAGGTGGCACAGTGCGCGTAGGTGTGACATTGTCATGTACAGATTGTAAGAACCGCAACTATAGAACTCAGAAAAGCAAGAACAATAACCCGGAGCGCTTGGAGCTAAAAAAATACTGTCCGGTTTGTAAAAAACAAACTGTCCACCGCGAGACAAAGTAGGTGGTGGCTGTCTGAAGGGTGTGAACCAGGTGGCGAAAAAGGCCGGCGCAGCAAAAGCCAAAAAGAGTGCCGGGACACGCGCGAAAAAGGCTGTTCCTGAAGTTAGGCAGAAGCAGGATGAGCGCCCGGCAGAGCCCGCATCGGAAGGCAAAGTACGGTCCTTTCTGCGTCTTAGAAAAAAAGATGAAAAAACAAAGGCTCAGGTAAGCGTTGCTAAACAGAGTACTAAGCGCTCTCCCCGTACAAAGGAAGGCAGAGAAAAACCGAAGAAACAGTTTTTCCATAATGCCGCTAAATTTTTTAAAAGTGTTTGGGGAGAGTTAAAAAAGGTACACTGGCCTAGCCGAAGAGAGACTGCTGTCTATACCATGGTAGTTCTCTCCTCTGTTATCGTTGTAGCCCTGCTCCTGTGGGGTGCCGACACTATTTTGAGCAAGTTGCTAGAGCTCCTGCTGCGTCTGTGAGCAGGGTGGTCTTCATAGAAACATGCCAGGGAGGTGGGGGCCGTAAGGTCCCTTGTCTTTATGGAAAAGAAATGGTATGTAATTCATACTTATTCTGGTTATGAAAATAAGGTAAAAGCAAATTTAGAGAAGCGTGTTGCCTCCATGAACATGGAGGACAAGATTTTTGCTGTCCTTGTTCCTATGGAAGATGAAATCGAGATCAAGGATGGTAAGAGACGTGTCATTCAAAGGAAGATTTTTCCCGGGTATGTGCTGGTAGAAATGATTCTAACTGATGATTCCTGGTATGTTGTCCGCAATACACCAGGTGTCACGAGTTTCGTAGGGTCGGGCAATAAACCGGTTCCTTTAGTCGAAGATGAGGTTCAACACATTTTATGCAAGATGGGATTAGCAGAGGCTCCAATAAAGATGGATCTGGATATCGGTGAAAGTGTGCGGGTGATTGCGGGACCCTTTGAGAACTTCATCGGGTCAGTAGAAGAGATATATCCGGAAAAAAATAAGCTGAGGGTTCTTGTGTCTATGTTTGGGCGCGAAACACCAGTTGAATTAGATTTCACGCAAGTAGAAAAATTGAACTAAAGAACTAAAGTAGAAAGGAAGTGTTCAGTATGGCTGTAAAAAAGGTAGCGGCTGTGATTAAACTTCAAATTCCAGCAGGTAAAGCAAATCCTGCACCTCCAGTTGGACCTGCATTAGGTC
>CALGIY010000407.1 GCA_937914965.1 uncultured Thermoanaerobacteraceae bacterium
TTAATAGTGGAGCAGGCAGTTTTAATGTCCAGGACGGGTCTGAGGTCGTTTTCTATATCGGAGCAATGGACACTAACTGGAAGGCAAAGACATTTTTACCGGTGGTAAGTATTGACCCCCAGTCGCCTAAAGCAGGGCAAGAAATTACCCTCACCATCAAAACTATGAAATATGACTGGTCGTCCCAAAAGATAGTAGATGTAAGTGCAGAAGAACTGAAGTCCATTGGGGAGTACACAGTGGCTATCGGAGATAAGAATTACACAACTCAAAATGGCCAGGTAACAATACCTGCTGGCAAGGCAGGAACCATGTACTTGATCATTACAAACCAGAATGACGTTGGATACCCTGATGTGGTGACATACAAAGGAACGATCAAGGTTTTAGCTACCAGTGAAGAGGGGGCAGTTGGTCCTTCTGCTGACAAGAATAAGCAGGATGGTACTGCCCAGCAAACAGATCTTCCTAAAACAGGTGGAAACACTTTACCCTTATACATTGCCGGAGCGGTGTTCTTATTTGCTGGAATCCTTTTGGCGAGTAGAAGAAACCGCATTATGCCAGGCAGAGGTAATTCTTAAGTCCAGCTTATTATTGGGCACTCAGGGGTAGGTTAGGTTATCACCCTCTCCTAACCCACCCCTTAAGCCGTTAATAATCAAGGAAAACTGAGACAAACGGCATTTCTTGGTAAAAATGGGTTGTTACCAGTTCCAGTAAATAGATGGTGATTCGAGTATAGACCGCTAATTAGCAAGCGGACGGACAGGAGAAGTGGTTACATGAAAAAAAAGACTTATTTGATTCCGTTAGTGCTTGTTTTGTTGGGACTGTTTGTGCCTGTGTGGTATGCAGTCGCAGGTGCCGGAAAAGGTACAGAGCAATCGCCAACCAGTGCATCTGTTCAGCCAACAGGTGAAGAGAGCAAATCCCAGGACACTGTTGATAACAGCCCAAGAGAGGGTGATACGGCGGTTAGCGTCTCAGAAGAAAAGGACGAGCCGACTGGATCTAATGTAACCAAGGGAAACCAGCAGAACAG
The DNA here is from genome assembly GCA_937914965.1 of uncultured Thermoanaerobacteraceae bacterium. Lineage (GTDB taxonomy): Bacteria > Bacillota > DSM-12270 > Thermacetogeniales > Thermacetogeniaceae > CALGIY01. The sequence continues at coordinate 1,046 of CALGIY010000407.1, forward strand.
TAAAAGCGTAAATACTCCTGTAAAGCAGTCAAACACTCCTACCCAGACCAAAACGCCGGGGGGTGGAGAAACAGTTGTGCCCCCGAAAGGTATTAAAGTAGATTTCGCTGTTGTGGGTAAAGGAGGCAGTTTACTAAAAAAGAGTGTTGTCACTATTCCGGAGGACAACGAGTGGGGTTATACACCACTGGGTGCCTTGACTGCATCAGGTGTAGAGTATAAGTTATCCACTAGGTACAAGGGGTTTGTAGATTCTATCTGCGGTCAAAAAAATGAGGGCATGTCCGGGTGGATGTTTGCTGTGAATGGTACGGCTTTGATGAGCGGGGCGAGCAGTTGCAAAGTAAAAGCTGGTGATAAAGTAATCTGGTATTACAGTGAAAAAATTGGTGATGATCCACCGAAGCTGTAATGAGCTTTGGGGTGGACAGGAGAACCGTCCCCGTGTCCATTCTGGCAAAGGAGGTCAATTCGATGCTGGATCAATTGTGCTACAAAGACAAGAATACTTTCTTACAAAATGTGAATACAGTCGCAGTTTTGACCTACCTGGCAGCCCTGCTCCTGCTGCCTCTTATTTTCACTCACCCCCTTTACCTGCTGGGGGTTTTTCTGATTTGTGTGCTTGCAGTTGTTGTCTCTGATGCTGTGAAAGAGTGGGTGCCTTTTCTGATGGTAGGGGTCTGGGTGGCGGTGTTTGTGATGATTCTAAACCCACTGCTTGTCCAGAATGGGAGTACAGTTCTTTTTTACGGGCCTGTGCTGCCGGTGATCGGAAGGCTGCGCATTACAATGGAAGCAGTCTGCTATGGGGCGGTGATGGGAATCCGACTCATGGCTGTGATTACTGTTTTTGCCCTTTACAGTGCAGTGGTTCATCCGGATCGAGCCACAGGTCTTTTTTCTCGTTTTGCCTGGAAATCATCGCTGGTTGTTTCGCTGGCAACTCGGATGATCCCAGCGGCTGCTAGGGATCTGACCAATGCCAGGGAGGTCCAGCAGATGCGGGGAGTAGACTTCAGCGCTGGGAATTTTCGGGAGCGGCTGCAAAAATACTCATGGCTTTTAGAGGTTCTCCTATTATCCCGAGCTTGGCAGTCTTGCCGGAGGCAGTGACCTCATTTGGCTGGGCGTAATTATGCTTTGTTTGATCTTTCCATTGATTTTGGGCTGGGGGTGGAACCGTTGTCTTTACTTGAAATCAAAGATCTAACCTATTATTACTCTGGCAGTACCAAACCGGCGCTTGACAACATCAACCTCAAAATTAGAGAGGGAGAATTCCTGCTGGTTGTTGGGGGTTCCGGATCGGGTAAGTCATCACTGGCACGCCTGTTGGCAGGTTTGATCCCGGAGTTTTACGGCGGGAAGGTGCAGGGTAGTGTATTTCTCCAGGGAAGGGAGCTTAAGGGAGAGGAACGGCGAGCTTTAAATTCCCAGGTGGGGATTGTTTTTCAGGACCCAGAGAAGCAGTTGGTGATGACTTCGGTCGAAGCAGAGGTTGCCTTCGGACTGGAGAACCTGGGGCTTCCAAGACAAGAGATGTTCCGGAGGGTGGCTGAGGTGATGACATTTTTAAACCTTGCCCACCTTAAAAAGGAGTTCACTGCTAAACTCTCCGGTGGAGAAAAACAGAAGGTGGCTCTGGCCGCGGTGATCGCCATGCACCCGCGGATTCTTGTTTTAGATGAACCCACATCCCAACTTGACCCGGTTGCCGCAGGGGAGTTCCTAGATCTGGTGGAGTATCTGAACAAAGAGTTGGGTTACACGGTGATCCTCATCGAGCAGCGGTTGGAGAGGTGTTTTCACCTGGCAGACCGGCTGGTGGTTATGGACCAGGGGAAGATCACCCGCAGCGGCTTACCGGGTGAGGTCGCCTGTTGGCAGGTGGAGCACAGCCTTCCCTTTATCCCACCTGTTGCCAGGTTTTTTGCTTCCCTTTCTAGCCCGGTGATTCCCGTAACTGTAAGGGATGGCCGCCGGGAACTTAAAAAATACCTTCCATCTTTTCAGGCAAACACGCAGCAGCGCCCAAGCCTTTCCCCGGTGAAAGGCAAAGAACAACCGGCTGTTCTCGATGCAAAGAGCCTTTGGTATACCTACCCAGGAGCCCAGGAGGTAATTAAGGGGCTGTCCCTGAGGGTTGATGAAGGAGAGTTTGCAGTTATTCTTGGTGCAAATGCCGCTGGGAAGAGCACCCTTTTGAAACTGCTGGCGGGAATTATCAAGCCTGACCGGGGTAGTGTTCACCTGCAGGGCCAGAACACTTATAAGCTGTCTCTTTCCGAACTGGGACGGCATGTGGGTTATCTATCTCAAAACCCCAATGACTACCTTTTCCAGGATACTGTGGAGGATGAACTCCGCTTCACCTTGAACAACTTCAAGATTCCTGACAACGGGATCTGTGAAACAATTTTACAGAGGCTCAACCTTGATGGTATGCGTCGAGCCAACCCTAGGGATTTGAGTAGTGGGGAGCGCCAGCGGGTTGCTCTCGCTTCGGTGCTGGTGGCAGGGCCGCGCCTGCTGCTTTTGGATGAGCCGACCCGGGGGATCGATTACCGGTTGAAAGCACAACTGGGTGGTTTCCTGCAGGAGATGACCGCCTCCGGTGGTACGGTGGTCATGGTGACCCATGATGTAGAGTTCGCAGCTGAGTACGCAAGCAGGGTCGTTATGGTCTTTGATGGGATGGTGGCATGTGATGGCCCCCGGGATGTTTTAGGGGAGTCTATTTTCTATGCACCTCAAATGGCCAGGTTGTTCCGGGGTACAGCCCAGGATGTGCTGACAGTCGATGAAGGTTTAAAGAAATTGTCAGGGGGTTATTTAGATGCCTGCCAGACGAGGTAATAGTGCTGTAAAAACAAGTATCTATATTATTCTGGGAGTTGTAGCCCTGGTTTTGGTAAGTTGGAAGCTGCAGTTTATTCTTCAAAACTGGCAGGTTTTTACCGCAGTTCTCCTCCTGGCAGCGCTGGTGATCTTCTTTGCCAGCTTTGAGAAGTCTGCTGTTTCCTCCCGTGAGGTGGGGATAATTGCTGTTCTGGCGGCCTTGGCTGCTGTTGGCCGTGTTCCCTTTGCCCCTCTGCCTGGTATCCAGCCCACCACTTTTCTAGTGATCATTTCGGGATATGTTTTTGGAGCGAGAGCTGGCTTTATGGTTGGCGCGGTAGGAGCACTGGTCTCCAACTTCTTTTTGGGGCAGGGACCATGGACTCCTTTTCAGATGCTTTTCTGGGGTCTTGCGGGGGCCAGTGCCGGTGTTCTTGGCAGGCTGCTTCCCGAGTCAGGTCGCGCTGTTATGGTGTCCTTTGGTATTGCCTGGGGATATCTTTTTGGTTGGCTGATGAATATGTTTTTTGTCGTCTTCTTTATTAAGCCCTTGACTTGGAAGGCATTTTTTCTTGCTTATGCGGCAAGCTTCCCCTTTGATACACTGCATGCCCTGGGCAATGTTTGTTTTTACTTGCTCCTGGGTCCTCAGGTCATTAAGGTGTTGAAGCGCTTCCGGGAGAAAATGACCTATGTGGAGATATGATATTTTATGAATCCATTGTTACTTCCCGGCGGGCTGGCCGGGATTTATTTTTGCTGGAAGGATTTTCGTGTTCTATGTCGAAAAAATAAGATAATCATACGGCAGAAGCCGCAGTTTAATTGTTTGCAATAATCTCAAAAATTACAATGTCTTAAAAAGATGACCACGGAGGTCTATCTGCCTTGATGGATCAAGGAAAGCCTTCGTGGCTTTTATTTTCAATGGGGTGTGAGGAGAGATGAAACAATATATCTTGAAAAGGCTGCTTTACCTAATTCCGGTAATGATCGGCGTTTCCATCATCACCTTTGCTCTGATTAACCTTGCCCCCGGGGATCCCGCTGAGTTGATGCTGCAGGCCGAAGGTATGGAACCCACTACAGAAGCTGTAGAGGCTTTGCGTGAGGAACTGGGATTGAACGATCCTGTTTATGTGCGGTACGGTAGGTGGTTCTGGGGAGTTTTACATTTTGACATGGGGAAGTCTTACCGTACCGCAAGACCAGTGACCGAAGAGATTCTTGACCGCTTTCCAGCAACACTAGAGCTGACTATTGCTGCCTTGCTCTTTGTGCTCCTTTTTGCTGTACCTGCCGGGGTTCTGGCCGCCCTTTACCGCCATGCTTTTATCGACCACCTGAGCCGTATCTTTGCTCTCCTGGGGGCTTCTATGCCTGGTTTCTGGCTGGGGCTTTTGCTGATTTACTTCTTTTCCGTAAAGCTGGGGATCTTTCCGGTGATGGGGAGGGGTACCCCCAGGCACCTGGTGCTGCCAGCGGTGACACTGGGCTTTGCTATGGCTGCTGTTTATGCCAGGCTGCTCAGGGCCAGCATGTTGGATGTGCTGGCCCTGAGCAGCCTGGCATAAACAGCAGCC
>CALGIY010000408.1 GCA_937914965.1 uncultured Thermoanaerobacteraceae bacterium
GACCATTACTTTCCCCTTACGCTTAATGATCTTGCATTTCTCACAAATCGGCTTCACAGAAGCCCGCACTTTCATGACGAATTCCTCCCTGTCTGCCCTTTTTACCACAACCACGCATGAAATCGTAAACTAAGGTTACATTATTTAAAGCGATAGACTATCCGTCCTCGGGATAAATCATAGGGTGAAAGTTCTACAGTAACGCGATCACCCGCTAAGATCCGGATAAAGTTCATTCGGATCTTCCCAGAGACGTGTGCTAGCAGTCTATGCCCGTTAGCTAGCTCAACTCGAAACATGGCATTGGGCAGCGCTTCCACCACTGTGCCTTCAACTTCAATTACATTTGGCTTTGATCTGGGCATATAATTTATCTACCCCCTTGTCTCAGACTCCTGTTCAAACAAAAACTGCTTGAATTGGTCAATGACCCTACGAATCTCGCTGTTCCCAGGATTTTGTCCTGCTTCCCAATCTTGGGCTATGTCCTCGGCAACCGCAGGGTATACCGTTAAGTGCTTGATGTTCTTCTGCTTGGGATTATCCATTCTTCGCTTTTCCCCATCAACAAGGTAAACGAAGGTGTTCTTGAGCATTTCCAGGACAAGGTAATATCTTCCCCGGTCACGCCCTTGTTTGGAACAAACCAGCTGGCCAATTTTAACCTGATTTTCCATAACGTCTCCCAACCCTTTATGAGAGCCGGGTCAAAATCTCCGGCTGTCCTCCAGTCACCAAAATAGTGTTTTCAAAGTGAGCAGAGAGTTTGCCATCATCGGTTACGACAGTCCAGTTGTTAGGCAGAATCGCCACATTATCAGTTCCAGCATTGACCATTGGTTCGATTGCCAGTGTCATCCCTGGTTCTAGCCGCGGACCGTGGCCCGGTTTACCGAAATTGGGAACCTGAGGGTCTTCATGCATCTTCTGCCCAATCCCGTGACCGACAAAAGCCCGCACAACATTATATCCGTTGTCCTCAACAAAGGTTTGAATTGCAGCACCGATATCTCCGAGTCGGTTCCCGGAAACGGCCTTCTCAATCCCCCGCACAAGAGATTCTTCTGTTACTGCCAGTAAGCGCTTTGCATCCTCAGAGATCTCGCCCACCGGAAAGGTACGAGCAGCATCTCCGCAGTAGCCATGAGAGAAGGCTCCAACGTCAATACTAATAATATCCCCGTTTTCCAATCTTCTTAAACCAGGAATACCATGTACGACCTCATTATTTACCGATGCGCAAATACTGGCCGGAAAGCCTTGATAGTTGAGGAAAGCAGGGATTCCTCCAGCTTTCCGAATTATATCTTCTGCAAACTCATTAAGTTCACCTGTAGTCACCCCAGGGCGCACCTTACCACCTAATTCCTGAAGGGTTATGGCTACAATCTTACCTGCCTGGCGCATGAAAGCTATTTCCTGGGCTGACTTAATCACAATCATCAAGCAAAACTCCTTATCAGTTTTTCGATTTCCGCCCAAACCTGGTCAATCGGCAATTCGCCATCAACCTCTCGGACGAGGTCACGCTCCCGGTAATAATCCAGGAGAGGAGCGGTCTGCTTTTGGTAAACATCCAACCGGTTGGTTACAGTCTCTACCGTATCATCACTTCTCTGGTAGAGTTCACCACCACAGCTGTCGCAGACACCATCAGCCTGAGGCACCTGATAAAGGAGGTGATAAGTAGCGCCGCACTTCCGGCAAACTCTTCGCCCGGTCAGGCGTTTTAACAATGCTTGCGGAGCCACCCGAATATTTAAGACCAGGTCAAGAGCACTGCCCATCTCTCCCAGAATACCATCTAGCGCTTTGGCCTGGGGAATGGTACGTGGGAAACCATCGAGCAAAAAACCTTTATGGCTGTCCGGCTGCTGCAAGCGCTTTCTAATTACTTCAACAGTGACCTCATCGGGCACGAGTTTCCCTGTATCCAGGTAACTCGTTATCTTTCTGCCGAGATCAGTGCATCCCTTGATCTCGGCTCGGAAGATATCTCCTGTAGAAACATGCGGTATCTCACAAAATGACGCTATCCGCACTGCTTGGGTCCCTTTACCCGCACCCGGGGGGCCCATGATTAGAATCCTCATCTGGCCTACACTCCTCTATTTCATAAAGCCCTGGTAATGCCGCATCAAGAGATGTGATTCAAACTGCTTCATTGTCTCCAGAGCAACACCAACGACAATCAACAGGGCAGTTCCACCAAAATACAGGCTCGGGATCTTGGTCAAGGTAATCATAAAGCTCGGCAGAATGGCGATCAACGCCAGAAAAACGGCACCTGCCAGAGTCAACCGTGCATGCCCGCAGCCGGGCTGAGGAGCAGCCGGCGCCGGGACTGCCGGGTCATTTTCCCGATAGTGCATGGACTGGTAAAACCGGGTGCCTGCAGGATAGACTTTTACGTTTTTAAAACCATGCTCCATGAGTATACGGGCCGCGTTATAGGAGCGGACACCAATGGTACAAAAAGTGACAATTTCACTCTCCCGGTCGAGCTCGTCCAGGCGTGTTCTGAGTTCACCCAGTGGAATATGTTTAGCCTTGGGTAAAGCAAAAACTTCCAGTTCCGCCTGCTCACGTACATCGAGTATGACAATATCATCTGACGCCGGATCAAGGTCATA
>CALGIY010000409.1 GCA_937914965.1 uncultured Thermoanaerobacteraceae bacterium
TCCGTAACCTGTTTGGGGGACCTGCCAGGAAGTGAACTCGCTGATGTACCGGTTATTGTTCTGTCAATTGACCCCTGCATCAGTTGTACTGAAAGGTAGCCCTGGAATATAAAGGAGGTGGAGCACATGCCAGTTATGCTGCCAACTGTCCTCCGTAACCTGTTTGGGGGACCTGCCACCAGGATGTATCCTGTGCAGGTACGGGAACCTTTCGCAGGGGCGCGTGGGCATATAGAGTTCAATGACGACAACTGTATTCTTTGTGGCAACTGCGCCAGGCACTGCCCGGCTGCGGCCATTGAGATCAATAAAGAGAAAAATGAGCTTGTCTTCTATCCGGCACGCTGCATTATCTGTTTTGTTTGTGCCGAGGCTTGTAAAAAGGATGCCATCATCGCTGGGAACAAGTGGAGAACACCTTATTACACCAAACCAGTAGAAGTGCATATTGCCAAGGCGAAGAAAGCGAAAAAGAAGGAAGAATAATATAGCTCTAAATAGAAGCAAGTCCTGATTATTCAGTCCCTGCCATCCTGGTGGGGACTATTTTTTTAAGATGAGGAAGCGCGGGGACGGTCCTCTTGCTTCTTCGTGGGAAGCGCGGGGACGGTCCTCTTGCTTCTTCTGCTGGGTTATCAATAACTCGACAAAAACCGAGGTGACCAATGCTGCTGTACTGATGGGGTGGTGTAACCGAGGGGATATGGGTGTTTTTCCTGATGGGAGAGACCAAAGAATTTGGTTCTTGTCCAGGTTTATGATAAAAGTTATAATTAAACTGGGGTGAGTAGAATGTTTGGATTCCTGAATATAGGGCCGTTGGAACTAATTTTGGTTCTGGTAATGATGCTCATTGTTTTTGGTCCGGGAAAACTACCCGAAGTGGCCAAATCTTTGGGAAAAGCAATGCGGGAATTTCGTAAGGCTTCGTCAAATGTACAGCGTGTTTGGGATGATGTAACCAGTGATCCCGAAAAATTTACCTCTGCAAAAACGGACAAAGAGGAAAAACCAGAGGATCAGTCCAGAGAAGAGGCAGCAGGTGGAGAACAATCAGGCGGGGCAGAGGGTGGAGATACCCAAGAGGAAACAGGGGACCAAGCTGAGGAACAGGTGGAGGATGACCCTGTCCCGGAGGATTCAATAGGAAATCAATCAGAAAGTGATGCTCGAAAGGAGACCTTAGGGGGGGATGAATCTTGAAGCCAAAGAAGGTTCTGATCACTGCTGTTTTGGCAGCTTTCGTGGCTGGGATAGCCTTTACCGGGGGAATATTTTTTGCATCGGGCAATTACTGGCTTGATCAGGTATTAGGCGGGCCAAAGAATCCACCTGCCACAGATACCAATAATACCAGCAGTCTGCCGGGTGTAGGTCCTGATGTAATCTCTAAAATCGTCGATAAGACAGGGCCTGCAGTGGTGAAGATTGAGACATATGTGACCACAAAACAACGCTCTGATCCCTTTTTTGATGACCCCTTTTACCGGGAATTTTTTGGCCAATTTGATTCTTCACCGCAAACAAAGGTCCAGCGAGGG
>CALGIY010000410.1 GCA_937914965.1 uncultured Thermoanaerobacteraceae bacterium
TGCGGCCTATCTCAAGTCGCCCTCTGGACGCCGACGGCTCAACGGGAACCTGATCTTCACCCGGCTTTCACCTCTGGTTGTTCTTCTTCTCCTTAGCATTATACGCTAGCTCAAGCGGGAAAGTGTTAGGTGTACAACCAGGGGCAGATCAGGCGCTGGACAAAATCTACCAGTAAGAAGAGAATAAAACCCTGCAAACTGATAGCGATAATCCCTGCGAACATCTCCGGATAATTTACCCTGCTCCATGTTTCAAAAATAAAGTAGCCCAACCCCTCAAAGGTGGCGAAAGACTCCGCAAAAAAGAGTACGCTGATTGCTGTGCCCAAGCTGATCCGCACTGCGGTAAAGATCTCTGGCAAACACCCTGGGATGATCACATGCCTGTAAATCTCCCGCGGTGCTGCTCCCAGCGAGAGAACAGAAAAAATCGTATTAGCGGGGATCTTTCTTGCTGCATCCCTTGTGGTCACCAGTATCTGAAAGAAGATAATCAATACAATCAAAATTATTTTCGACAGATCCCCGATCTTAAAAATAGCAAAAATTACTGGAAGCAGAGCGATTTTAGGGATCGGATAAATCAGATACAGCTGCGGTGACAGCCACTGGTCCAGTTTGGGTTCCCTTCCGATATAAAGCCCCAGGGGAACAGCTAAAGCAAGTCCCAACAGCAGGCTTACCAACACTCGGTAAGTGCTGACCAAAAAATGTTTCCCAAGCCCCTGAGGAAAAACATGAACAAAAGCGATGAGGGCAGGAACAGGCCGCGGCAGTGCCGGGTTGCGCAGCAGCAGTGCGAGGAACTCCCAACACAGGAACATAACTATAATCGCAGTAAAGTAGACCAAAAGTTTATTGTTGGTTCTTGTGTTATTGGTGATCACTTTGGGAGTGAACCTCCAGTAAGGCACGAACTTCTGTACATTTTTCATGATAGAGAAGATTATGCCGATAGTCTTCAGTTCCCTGTGCAGGATTATCTATTCGGGCGCAGATCCTCCCAGGGCGCGCAGAGAGGATAATGATCTCCTGTCCCAGGTAAACAGCTTCCTCGATGCTGTGGGTAACCAGAACACAGGTAATCTGGTGTCGCTTGATCAGCCTGAGAATTACCCCTTGCAGGTTTTCTCTGGTCAGGGCATCAAGGGCAGAGAGTGGTTCATCCATGAGCAAGAGATCAGGATGCAGAGATAGTGCCCGGGCCAGGGCAACCCGCTGTTTCTGGCCACCGCTTAACTGCTGCGGGTAGCGGTCAAGGCATTCCGTTAGCTCCAGTTCAGAAAATACCTGGTTCAAAATGTGATCAATTTCTTGGTTAGGCACTTTACGTAGCCTGAGCCCCAGGGCTGCGTTTTCCCATACAGTTTTCCAGGGAAGAAGTCCATATTCCTGCAGTATCAGTGCTGTTCCCCGATGAGGTTTTAATAGGGGTTTTCCCTGGAGAAAAACCTCCCCTTGTGTGGGGCTCAGCAGCCCTGCCATGAGAAAAATAAGGGATGTTTTCCCACATCCCGAGGGTCCAATCACAGCATAGCTTTTTCCATCTTCTATTTTGAGATTTATACCTTCCAGGGCTGGCACTGATGTGCTCCCATTGGCATAGGTTAGAGAAACCTCGTCTATAGAAAGCATTGTCACCCCTTCTTCAACTAACCCGCTTTGATTATTTCATCTGTTACTATGTCCTCATAGGTATAGGGTTCTATCAGGAGCTCATTGGTCTTCAACCAGTCGAGCACCCGTTGGGTATCTTCACGGGATGGCAGCTGCAGCATGGAAAAGGTCGGTACTGGATAAGTCTTTTGGAGTTCTACCGGAATCTGCACTTTTTCATTAAATAGATTACGGTATCGCTCCGGATTCTCGGTTACCATTTCGGCCCCTTCATAAAAAGCATTCAAAAAGTTTCGAATAGCTGTCTTTTTATCTTTTATAGCGTCATCCCTGAAAAAATAAATGGTCTGGGAGATATTATCAGCAAGTTTAGTATCGTCAATCAAGACCTTGGCCCCTTTTAACTCAGCATAAGCAGCCAGTGGATCAGGCAAAACTGCAGCAGTTACCTGTTTCTGCAAAAGCATCTCTACCCTGAGAGGCATCTTAGTGATGTTAACTTTTTTGACCTCCTGGGGATCGATTCCCTTTACAAGAAGCATTTGGTCTGCTGTATACTCGATGATGGTGTTCTTGGAAATAGCTACCTGATTTCCTTTTAACTGTTCAACAGTGGTAATGGTGTCTGGAGCTGCAAGCATGGCAAAACGCCCCTCCTCCGGTGTTGTTCCCATTACCAGTGAGACCGTCTTGACCGGAGTTCCTCCTTGGCGAATCAGCGCCACTGCCAGCAGATCCCCTTCTACCCCATCTACTGCACCAGCCTGAAGAGCTGCATCCCGTTCTGCAGCACTCTGAAAACTTACAATCTCTACATTAACACCATGTTTCTTAAACAGTTCCTCCTGTTCGGCTACAAAGATCGGCAAAGCCTCTTCGTTGGGGAGGATTCCCACTTTGAGAGTGTCTTCTTTGCATCCTGATAACAGACAAACTGCCACTATCATTACCACGACCGAAATAAGAATAAAATACTTCTTGATGTTCATCCCCCCCCTTGGGACTTGAGGCATTTAATCGTTATCTGCAGTCTCATAAACCAAATTGACCGGCCTGATAGGCATAATCGTAGAAATGGCATGTTTGTAAACCATTTGCTGCTTTCCGTCACTATCCAGAATAACGGTAAAGTTGTCGAAACCTCGTAAATTCCCCTTCAATTGGAATCCATTGACCAGGTAGATGGTAATTGGAATCCCTTCTTTGCGAACCTGGTTCAAAAAGTAATCTTGCAGATTGATTTGTTGTTTGGACATTTTCTAAGCCTCCGCTTTCTAATCTTTACCATTGCTATTCTACATTAATGTTGATACTCCTGCAAAGATAACGGGTAATTCTGTCCATAACATCCTGGTAATTATCACCTTCTTGCAGCATAAACCAGCTTATGCGAGTGTCCCGGCGAAACCAGGTCATTTGCCTTTTGGCATAATGTCTGGTAGCCTTTTTCGTTTCCGCAACAGCTGTTTTTAGATCATAACTTCCTTTCAAATACTCTACCACCTGTTTGTACCCCAGGGTTTGAAAGGGTTTTGAGTCCGGGCTGTATCCCTTGTCGAGCATAGACCGGACCTCATCCACAAGCCCTGCTGCAAACATTTTTTCAACCCTCTGTTCAATCCTGGCATAGAGTTCTGCCCGGCTGCGCGTTAAACCGACCATGGCCAATTGGTAGCGGCTCTTCTCCTCTCTATGCTCGTAGCTAGAAATAGTCTTTCCAGTTAAGTGATATACCTCTAGTGCTCTAGAAATACGTCTGAAGTCATTGGGGTGGATCCGTTTTGCAGAGGAGGGGTCGATCTCCTGCAACTTCTGGTAGAGTTCCTCTTTCTTCCCTTGGGTCCACATCTGTCGGTGCCGCTTGCGGATCTCTTCGTACCCCTTCGTTTCAGGAAACTCAAAAGAGTCAATCACCGCTTGGATATAAAGGCCGGTCCCTCCCGCCAGAAACGGAAGTTTGCCCCGATCTTGTATCTCCTGGATTTTCCTGCGTGCTTGCTGCTGGAACTGGGCAACACTAAAAGATTGGTCAGGTTCTAGGATATCAAGGAAATAATGTGGTACACCTCTTTGTTCTTCTAAAGTCAGTTTTGCGGTACCCGTATTAAAATACTTAAATACCTGTACCGAGTCTGCAGAGATAATCTCTCCATCCAACTTCAAAGCAAGTTCCACGGCAATCTCTGATTTTCCTACCGCTGTTGGTCCTGTCACAACAACTAAAGGAGCAGTCATCTTTATTCACATCCATTCAACGATAAAACCACCTGGCAAAATCTGCTGCTGTCAATTTGTAATAAGTGGGCCTACCATGCGGACAGCGATCCGGGTGTTCAGTGGCATCTAACTGCCTTAATAGGTTGTTCATTTCTTCAAAAGTCAAAACATCACCTGCTTTGACCGCACTCTTGCAGGCAAACATGATCATCGCTTGATCATCAATGTTCACAACCTTTTTTCCCTGACGCAGCAGGTCAAGGAGTTCTTTAAAAAGTCTCTCGGGATTAGTATGTTGTCCTAAAGGCACACTTATCAATGAAAAGGTGTTATTTTCTTGCTCTTCAAGCGTAAACCCAATCTTTTCAAAGAATTCGGTGTTCTCTGAATACAGTATTCCTTCCTCCGGGGTAAGCTGGACATCCTGAGGGCAGATCTTTTGAGCAAAGCTCTTTTCCTGCTTCATGTTTTGCATGATCTCTTCATATCTCACCCGTTCATGGGCGGCATGTTGATCGATGATATAAAGATTCTCCCCACACTCAGCAATGATATAGGTTCTCTGTACCTGGCCAACAAGGCGCATCTCTTGAAATATTCCCTTTTCAAGAGGAGGTGTCGGATCTGTCGAAATAGGAGCAGCCGAGGCAGGCATTCGCCTTTCCCTAAGCTGCAGGCGTTCCTGCGGCAAACGCAGTGGGTTACGTGTGAAAAGAGGCCTTTCCTGCAGTTGAAGAGGTTTCTCCTGAGATACATCCTCGGTGGATATACTTCCAGGCATCCGGTACTGCTGCAGAAATTTAGCCAAGACAGCACTCACCCCATGGTAGAGCACCCGGGCAACCAGTTGGGGGTCAGTAAAACGGATGTCACTTTTGGTAGGGTGGACATTGACATCTGTTGCCTCTGGATCAATGTTGATAAAAATCACAGCACAAGGATAATGACCGCTAGTAACAACCCCCTGATAAGCGTTCTCCAGTGTGCGGCTGAGCATATAGTTACGAATCAGTCTGCTGTTCACAAAAAAGGACTGGTAGTAACGGCTCGACCTGGTGAATTCTGGTTCAGAGATAATACCTTC
>CALGIY010000411.1 GCA_937914965.1 uncultured Thermoanaerobacteraceae bacterium
GGTATTTCGACTTATCATGATATTCAATTAACCTATGCAGCATATCAGCCAAAACCGAACAATGGAAAAAGACCTTTATTAATTTGGCTCCATGGTGGGGGTCAAAGATACCAACTTCTGTTGGCTTTCCCGGATGCGGACTCTGCGCAAACCCACCAATCTCGCTGCAGATATTTCCGCGGCCGCCTTTGACCTGCTGCAGAAACACTGGTCCCCTCGCTGGCCGGTGCGCTTGGTGGGAGTGACTCTGGCTAACCTCTTCCCCTCTAAGGTGGAACAGGCTGAACTTTTCGGCAACAGGGAAAAGATCCGAGGAATAGAAAAGGCGTGCGACCAGGTTCGGGACCGCTATGGAAAGACGGCTGTCTTCCGGGCAGTTTCCCTGAAAGAAGGGTGTCTGGAACATGTGCGTTACCGGTAATAAAAATTTTTGCCTGGAGGTTTGGTTACTGTGATCATTTATAACAACAACAAACTCTGGGAGGGCCACCGGGTCATCCTTCCGGAGTTCAGGGAAAAGGTTGCCTACAAATGCCGGGATTGCCGGTATCATCTTTTGGTCGAAGGAAAAGAAGAGGTGCGGCCAGGCTGTGTCGAAAAATACAAAGACCTCTGGACAAGACCACCGGAAACCATACCTGTTCTCCTCCTCTTGAGAATGGTCGGGGAAAAAAGTTTATGGGAAATCGTGAGCAGAGGGGATCCCGAGGCTAGAGCTTGCATCTCTTTCCAACGAAAACTGTCCAAGAAAGATATACTGCGAAAATAAGCATCCCCTGCTTATTAGTAACCAGAACATAAAAAAAGCTGGTCCCTGTTTGGGAACCAGCTTTTGTATCCCTCACTTACCCGGCGAAACTCAATCACTTCTTTGCTGGATTAGGGGTTTTAATTACCAACACCGAAAAGGTGTCACCGACATCTGCCTCTAGTGCATGAGGGATCATTTTGGGGCTGATTACGATCTCTCCTGCCGCCACTTCTGACCTCTCCTCACCGATGATGACACTCCCCCGCCCATCGATTACATGAAACAGGACATCAACCGATGTTTTGTGCAGGGGCACCTTTTCCCCAGGTTCCAGCGCCAAGTTCATGACACTGACAGCAGGTATATGCACCAGGTGCTTACCCTTAATCCCTCGTGGTGAGATCGGAAGAGCGTCTCCTTATATGGAAAATCAGCGATCCGGATAATTTCCATTGGTCAAACCTCCAATCCTATCCTTTTACAGGCATAATTATCTTACCCGAGAATAGCCTTGATATCCTCCTCCGGTGTGGTGATCGGCTGAATGTTATAATTAACCTGAAGTACTTTGAGCACATTGGGAGTCAGGAACGCTGGAAGCGTTGGCCCAAGACGAATATTCTTAATTCCCAGGTGCAGCAATGTTAAGAGAATAGATACTGCCTTCTGTTCGAACCAGGATAGTACCATGCTCAGCGGCAGGTCATTGACCCCACACTTGAAGGCCTCAGCCAGTGCCACTGCCACCTGAATGGCAGAGTAAGCGTTATTGCACTGCCCCATATCTAAAAGGCGCGGGATGCCGTCGATCTCTCCCAGGTCAAGATAGTTGAAGCGGTACTTTCCACACCCGAGAGTAAGAATCACACAGTCTTTTGGAAGTTTCTGAACAAATTCAGTGTAGTAACTGCGGCCACTGCGTGCACCATCACAACCGCCC